>NZ_FMTK01000014.1:0-149861 GCF_900100025.1 Pseudomonas sp. NFACC56-3
GGCTACCGAATTTCTTGACGACCATAGAGCATTGGAACCACCTGATCCCATCCCGAACTCAGAAGTGAAACGATGCATCGCCGATGGTAGTGTGGGGTTTCCCCATGTGAGAGTAGGTCATCGTCAAGATTAAATTCCGAAACCCCTATCTGCTGATGCAGGTAGGGGTTTTGTTTTGCCCGCAGGAAAGTCTGAGAGCGCTCGTAATAAATTTGCACAGTTATTTTCGAGCTGGAGCACTAGAATAGCCCCACCTTCGCTGAGCCAGAGCTGTTTATGCCCGATCCGTCAGACACTGATAGGTTGCCAGATTTCCCCCTGGGCGATTTGGTTGCGTGTCATGAGTGCGACTTGTTGATGCGCAAGCCCCAACTGGCCCATGGCGAAAAAGCCGAGTGCCCCCGCTGCGGTTATGAGCTTTATGCTCACCGGCACAATGTAGTCGAACGCAGTCTTGCGTTGGTGATCGCCGCCCTGCTGTTATATGTGCCGGCCAACTTCTTACCCATCATGCAACTCAATCTGCTTGGGCAGTCCTCCCAGGACACCGTCTGGAGTGGGGTAGTGGGTCTGTTCGATACCGGCATGCAAGGCGTCTCGGTAGTCGTGTTCCTGTGCAGCATGGGCATTCCGTTACTCAAGTTGCTTTGTCAGTTGGCTGTGCTGCTGACCATTCGCCTGGACGTTGGCCGTAGCTACGGTTTGTTGCTGTACCGCATTTATCACCATCTCCGCGACTGGGGAATGCTCGAGGTTTACCTCATGGGCGTGCTGGTGGCCATCGTCAAGTTGGCAGACATGGCGGCCATCACCGTAGGCCTTGGCTTGGTGTGTTTCATCAGTTTGTTGCTGGTCCAGGTCTGGCTGGAGGTGGTGATGTCACCGCATCAGATCTGGCAGGCGTTATCAGGAGAAGATGCCCATGCGGGCGATTGATGCCGGCATTCTGGTTTGTACGGAATGCCATGAGTTGAATCGGCAGGACGCTGAAGCCGACAAACAAACCTGTACTCGCTGCGGCGCGCTGATCCATCCCCGTCGCCCGAACAGCTTGATGCGAACCTGGGCATTGTTGATCACGGCCGCGATTCTTTATATCCCGGCCAATATGCTGCCAATCATGACCATCAACTCACTGGGCCAGGGCGCCCCGAGCACCATCATGGCCGGCGTCATCGAGTTGGTTCACCACGGCATGATTCCTATCGCCGCCGTGGTGTTCATCGCCAGTATCCTTGTGCCGACCTTCAAGCTGGTGGGTATCGCGTTGTTATTGTTTTCCGTGCAGCGGCACCAGCCCATGTCGGCACGACAACGCATTCTTATGTACCGTTTCATCGAGTTCATTGGTCGTTGGTCGATGCTGGATATTTTCGTGATCGCCATTCTGGTGGCGGTGGTGAATTTTGGGCGACTCGCCAGTGTCGAAGCCGGTCTTGGCGCGATTGCTTTCGCCAGCGTAGTGATTTTGACGATGATTGCCGCAGTAACCTTCGATCCCCGACTGATTTGGGATAACACGGAGTCGGATAACGACCATGACTGATTTGCCTACCGCTAAAACCCGACCGGCTTCGAACTGGTCAGCCATCTGGGTCTTGCCGCTGATCGCATTGATCATCGGTGGCTGGCTCGGCTGGCGGGCTTATAACGAGACCGGAATCGAGATCACTGTGCGCTTTGAGAGTGGTGAAGGCATCCAGGTCAACAAGACCGAAGTCGTCTACAAAGGGATGACGGTCGGTAAAGTGACGGCGCTCAAACTCGATGACGAAGGCAGTTCCAAGGGCGTGGTCGCGACGGTCGAGATGAACAAGGACGTCGAGCAGTATCTCAAGACCGGCACACGTTTCTGGCTGGTCAAACCGAGCGTGAGCCTGGCCGGGATCACAGGCCTGGAGACCCTGGTTTCGGGTAACTACGTGGCGATCAGTCCGGGTGAAGGCGAGTCGGCGCGCAAGTTCAAGGCCCTGGCCGAAGAGCCGCCGCTGTCGGACGCCAAGCCGGGTTTGCACCTGACCCTCAAGGCTGACCGGCTGGGTTCGCTGAACCGCGGCAGCCCGGTGTTCTACAAGCAGATCCAGGTCGGCCAGGTGAAAAGTTACCTGCTGTCCGAGGACCAGAGCAAAGTCGAGGTCAAAGTCTTCATCGAGCCGACCTATGCCAGTCTGGTTCGTAAACACACGCGTTTCTGGAACGCCAGCGGCATCAGCATCGATGCCAACCTGTCGGGTGTGAAAGTGCGCAGCGAGTCCCTGGCCAGCATCGTGGCCGGCGGTATTGCATTCGCCACACCGGAAAGCCGCAAGGACAGTCCTCCAACGGATCCGAGCCTGCCGTTTCGTCTCTACGAAGACTTTGATGCGGCCGCTGCGGGAATCCGGGTGAAAGTCAAACTCAGCGACTTCGAGGGATTGCAGGCCGGGCGTACGCCGGTGATGTACAAAGGCATCCAGGTCGGCAGCCTGAAGAACCTCAAGGTCGATCCGGACCTGGCCAGCGCGACGGCTGAACTGACCCTGGACCCCTTGGCCGAAGATTACCTAGTCACCGGCACACAGTTCTGGGTCGTCAAGCCATCGATCTCCCTGGCAGGTATCACCGGCCTGGAAGCGCTGGTCAAGGGTAATTACATTGCCATACGTCCAGGCGATAAAGGCGGAGCGCCGCAACGCGAATTCGAAGCCAGGGCGAAGGCGCCGCCGTTGGACCTGCGTTCACCAGGACTGCATCTGGTCCTGTTGACGGAGAACCTCGGATCGCTGGAGGTCGGTAGCCCGATTCTCTATAAGCAGGTCAAGGTCGGATCGGTGCAGAGCTACCAGTTTTCCCGCAAGAAAAAACAACTGATCATCGGCGTGCATATCGAGAAGGAATATGAAGGCCTGGTCAACGGTTCGACGCGATTCTGGAACGCCAGCGGCGTTACCCTCACGGGCGGCTTGACCGGCGGGATACAGGTCAAGAGCGAGTCCCTGCAAAGCCTGATGGCCGGCGGGATCGCCTTCGAAACGCCGGAACCGAACGTGCCGTTGAAAAGGCGCATCCCGCGTTTTCGTTTGCATGCAGATCGCGAAGCCGCACAGCAGAAGGGCACGGTCGTGACGATCAAGGTCGACCGCGCCGATGGCTTGCGCAGCGGTACGCCGATCCGTTTCAAAGGGCTGGATGTGGGCAAGATCGAAGAGGTCGATCTCAGCGCCGACATGCAATCGGTGTTGCTCACTGCGCGCATCACCGAAGTGCCGGAGCGTATCGCCCGGGTCGGGTCTCAGTTCTGGGTGGTCAAGCCTGAGTTGGGGTTGATGAAGACCTCCAACCTGGAGACGCTGGTCACAGGCCAATACATTGAAGTGCAGCCTTCGGCGAAAAATCTCGGGCCACAAAAAAGCTTCGTGGCCTTGGCCAACCCACCGCAAAGCGCTGTACCCGAAGCGGGTCTGAGCCTGGTGCTGAGTGCGGCCCGCCGTGGTTCGCTGAAGATCGGCGTGCCGGTCACCTATCGCGAGATCACGGTGGGCAAGGTCACCGGTTATGAACTGGGCCAGACGGCGGACCGGGTGTTGATCCATATCCTGATCGAGCCCAAATATGCGCCACTGGTGCGCAGCGGCACACGCTTCTGGAACAGCAGTGGCTTCGGTTTGGATTTCGGTCTGTTCAAGGGCGCGACGGTGCGAACCGAGTCGCTTGAAACGCTGCTCCAGGGCGGTATTGCGTTCGCAACGCCGGACGGTGAACGAATGGGCAATCCGGCCCGAGCGGAGCAGACCTTCCCGTTGTTCGATAAGTTCGAAGACGAATGGCTGACCTGGGCGCCGAAGATCAGTCTTGGCAAGTAGTTGTGGCGCTATCGCGAGCAAGCTCGCGCCCACAGGGATGCAGGATGGTTCATCCAGAAGCAGTCCAATGTGGGAGCGAGCTTGCTCGCGATGAGGCCATCCGTTGCACTGAAGACTCAAAACCGGCGCAATGAAAAAGGCCGCGGTCCATTTGGAACGCGGCCTTTTTCATGCCCGGCTATTCACTTCACACCGGATCCAGCTCCGGCTCATCGGCCTGCACATTCATCGTGGCCTTCACTGCATCGTGACGACGGATGTATTTCCAGTCCGCTTCGTCGATGTAGATGCCGTTCGGACCGCTGCCGCCTTCCAGGTCGATGGCGACACTGGCGCAGACTTGCGGTTTCACACTGGCGAGGATCGGCACGAAGCCCAGTTGCAGGCTGGTTTCCAGCAGTGCCGCCTGGTTTTTCTCGTCGATGTCCGCCGCTTCGTCCAGGTAGTAAGGCAGGCGCACGCGACCGGCCTGTTCGCGGTCCATCAGGTGCAGCAACAAGTACATGTTGGTCAGCGCCTTGATGGTCATGGTGGTGCCGTTGGATGCCGCGCCGTCGATGTCGGTGTGGATCACGGGCTGGCCGTTGACCTTGGTGATCTCGAACGCCAGTTCGAACAGGTCCTTGAGGCCGAGCTGGTTGTGATTCGCCGCCACCAGCCGCGCCAGGTATTCCTTGGCTTCTTCGTTCTTGTTGTCCTGCTCGGCGCTCTGGCTGAGGTCGAACACCGACAGCGTCTCGCCTTCCTCGTACTGACCGGCGCTGTGGATGATCTGGTCGATGTGCTTGAGCGCTTCCTTGTTCGGCGCCAGGACGATGCGGAAGCTCTGCAGGTTGGACACCTGACGCTTGTTGATCTCGCGGTTGAACAGCGCCAGTTGGTGCTCGAGGCTGTCGTAGTCGCTGCGGATGTTGCGCAGGGTCCGGGCGATGTCGGTCACGGCCGCACGGCGCGCCTTGCCCAGGGTCAGGGCTTCGTCGGTGCGGTGGGCATAGGCGTTGATCAGCAGTTGCAGGCGCCGTTCCATGTCATCTTCGCTGTCGAACTTGGCCACGCCCTTGAGGCGCACCTGGGCATACAAGGCTTCGATCTGGCCATCGACGCGCAGCAGCCCTTGCCAGCTGTCCTGGTAGTCGTTGAGCAGCGGCAGCAGGTTGTCCATGGAGTCGTCGACCGGGTCCATGAACGGCGTGCCGAACGGCAGGTCCGCCGGGAGCAGTTGACGACGGCGCAGGGCGTCGTCGAGGGTGCGTTGCTTGGCTTCCATGTCGGCGATCTGCCGGCCCACCAGTTGCAACTTGGCGGACAATTGCTGGACGCGTTCGGTGAAAGCATCGCTGGAGCGCTTGAGTTCGTCCTGGGCGGCTTCCATCTGTGCCAGTTGCTCGAGCTTCTCGCCTTCCTCGGCGCTCAGGGTCTGGCTGCGACGGAAGTCTTCCAGGGCTTTTTGCGCATCCAGTACCTGCTGGTACAGCGCCTCGGTCTGGGTCTTGCTCGCGGCGCGGTCGGCGGCCACGGCTTGTTGGGTCTTGAGCTGCTTGAGTTCTTTTTCCAGACGCTCTTTCTGGTCTCGCAGCGCGGCACGGTCGGCCAGGGCTTGCAGGGCGGGCGGCTCGATGTGGGACAGGTCGATGGACAGCCCCGGCACTTCGAAGCGCTCGCCCTTGAAGCCGTCGAGGATCAGTTCCATGGATTTGACCCACTCGCCGTTCTCGTCCAGCGCGATGCCGTGTTCGCCCAGGGGCAGGCTGAACAGGGCGCTGTTGAACAAGCGCATCAGGCGTTCGACATCCTGCTGCGAGAATTCTTCGCGCAGGCGGGCGTAGCTGTTGTTGTCGGCGTGATCGAGTTGCTGCTTGACCGACTTCAGGCGTTTTTCCAGGTCCCGCAGGCGCTCTTCCAGGTCTTCGGCGCTGAACTGCCGGGACTGGGCCAGGGCACCGGCCAGTTCGTCGTGGGCGTCCTTGGCCGCGAGTAGTTGCTGTTCCAGGACCTTGACGTCATCCACCAGGGCAAAGCGATGCTTGAGCACCGACAGCTCGCCGAGCCAGCGCTGGATGCCGCTGATTTCCCGTTCCAGGCGCATCAGTTCCTGAGTGCCGCCGCGCTGGTCGTTCTGCAACGAATCCTGTTCGTTGCGGTAGTGTTCGGCCTGGATGGTCAGTTCTTCCTTGCGCGCACTGGCGTAGTCCGACCAGGTGCCGAGCAACGAGTCGAGCAATGGCGAGAGGCGATGCAGTTTGCCGCGCAGGATATCGCGCTGCTTCACGCCATTGGCCAAGGCCTCCACCAGCGGGCCGGCGGCCACGAGGGAGTTGTAGTCCTGCTCCATGCGGCGTACGTCGCGGAAGGCTTCTTCGCACGCGGCGATGTAGTCCACGCTGCCGGAACGCAGGCTGTGCTCGAACGCATCGAGGAACAATTGCTTGAGCTTGGCCGCGGTGATTTCACGCATGTGCAGCAGGTTGATGAACAGGGCGCGGAAGGTCTTGAGGCTTTGCTCACTGGTGGAGCGCAGCGGGATCAGCGTCAGGTCCAGCGGGATCGAGGTGTGACCACCCACCAGCAAGCGTCGCAGTTCATCCGGCTTGAGCTCGTAGGCTTTCAGGCCTTCGCGCTCCAGGTTGGTGAACAGCTCTTTCTGCCGCAGGCAGGTGTCATTTTTCTGATAGTGGGCCAGGTCCAGTTTGCCGGCATAGGCAAAGAACTGGTGCCCGAAACCGCCGCCGGGGCCGCGACCGACCACGCCAATCACGTGTGGGCCGTGGGGCAAGGCGACTTCCACCAGGATGTAGCTGGTGTCCGAGGCAAAGTAGAAGCGCCGGGATTGCTCCAGGCTGTACTTGCCGAAGCTCATGTCCGACATGCGGGCCAGGATCGGGAACTGCAAGGCGTTGATCGAGGCGGATTTACCCAGGTTGTTCGCGCCATAAACCGACAGCGGTTCTTCCAGCGGGAACAAGCCAAGGCTGTAGCCGGCGGTGTTCAAAAGGGCAAAGCGGCGGATGCCGTAGCGTTCCTTGCTCATGCGTCGGTCTCCTGTTCTTCGGCAATGGCGCGGGCCAGGGCCTCTTCTTCGCTTTCACCTTCGAATTCGCTGAGGTCCAGCGGATCATCGGTCTGCAGCAGTTTTTCGTCGCTGTCTTCGTCGATCAGCACCGGTGCCGGCAGCGGCAGCACGCTGTGCAGGCTGGCGGCCAGGTCGCGGTCCTGCTGGACCGACAGGCAGACGTCGAGGAAGCGGTGCATCGGCGGCAGGAAGCGATACACGCCGTTTTCTTCGCTGGCAAAACCCAGTTGAGTCATGCGACGCATGATTTTTTCTTCCAGCTCTTCCTGGGTCTGCACTTCGGCCTGGATGAACAGGTCGCGGTATTTCTCCAGCAGCGAAGGCAGCTCGTCGCGGCCCAGGCTGCCACCGTCGAGCACGGCGATCGGGTCGCGGCCCTGGTCGGCCAGGTGCTCGACCAGGATGAAGGTGAACAGGGCCAGGCGCTGGGCGGTCTTGTTCACCGCCGCGGCGGCCAGGTCCGGCACGAAGTAGTAGAAGCCACGGGTGTCGCACACCAGCTCGAAGCCCAGGGCCTTGAACAGCGTGCGGTACTGGTCCTGGAAGTTCGACAGTTGGGCGTACAGCTCCGGGTCGCGGCGGCTGACGTGGTAACCCTTGAACAGCTCGCGGAAGATCGGCGCCAGCTGGGACAGTTCGGATAGATCAAGATGCATGGGGGATGCTCGCAGAATCCTCGGCGGCGGTGTCGCCGGCCGAGAGCAGGGCGAAGGAGCGCAGGCTGACCTGATGCTCGTGAGTGTGGTAGTCGCGGCGTTCCAGGCGCTCGCGCTTGAAGCGTTTTTCCCGCGACAGGCGCGAGAACCAGTACAGCAATTCGTCGGTGGCGCCGTCCGGTTCCTGTTCCAGCAGCCAGGTCATCAGGTCCGGCATCGGCAGGGCGTCTTCGCAACGCTCGACCATCTCGCGCACGGTGCGTGGCGCGCGCGGTGCTTCGCCACCCTTGTGGGTCTTGTGGGACTTGGGGAAACGCGCCGGTTTCGGTTCGAAACGGGCCAGGGCATAGACATAGGCTTCGACCTGGCTGGCACTGCCCAGGAAGGTGCTTTGCGGCCGGGTGAACAGCGGCATGGCCGCTTGCGGCACGGCGTCGATGCCTTTGCGGCGAATGGCGGCCAGGGCCAGTGCGGCGCCACGGGTCACGGCGTTGTGGCGGCGGGCCTCTTCGCGCAATGGCAGGAGCAGTTCGCGGGCATGGCGCAGGGTTAGCTGGGCGCTGGTCTGCATCTCGAGGATGCGCGCGTGGGTGCGCAGCAACATGTCGTCGTCCACCAGGTGCCCGAGGCGCTGCTGTTCGGTGAGCATGCGCAACAGCACGTTCTCGACCTTGCGCACGCCTTGCTCGAAGGCGCCGTCGGCGTTCACCAATTGGATCATCGGCTCGACGTATTCGTCCCAGGTCGCCAACACTTCGGCGTAGCGTTGACGCAGCGGGATCTGCCGATCGCTGGTCTTGGCCCGTTCGGCCACGGCCACCAGGGCCTGTTCGTCGTTGGCGAGTTTCTTGAGGACGTCGCGCACGCGCATGTCCAGCAGGCGCAACTGGCGGGCCAGGTCGTTGCCGTCGCGAATGTCGAAGGCGTCCTGGATGTAACCGGCCAGGCGCTCGAGGTGGCGCAGGTAGGCTTCGATTTCCAGGCACAGGCCCAGGCGGTGTTCGCGGCGCAGGTAGGCGAGAAAATCATGGATCTGGGCGTTGAGCTCGAAACGGTTCGGGCTTTTCGCCACCGGTACGAGGATGTCCAGGCGGATCCACACGTCCAGCAGGTTGGTGATGTCCTGGGGCGTGCTGTCCAGTTGTTGGGCGGCCAGCTGTGAACGCAATTCGTTGAGGCTCAGGGTGCCCTGGTCGAAGTGCTCGCACAAAGGTTCCAGCAATGCCCAGTGTTCAGCGAGGGCGCGCAAGACGCGCTTGGGTTCGATCATCGCAATGGCCGTCGGGTTGGCAATTAAAAGCGGCGATTGTACTGCATCGAGCCGGTTGCGATTCACCCCTTGGACGGACTGTCGTTCTCTATCGATCAACAATTGCTCCAACAGGGAAGCGATCCGCGTCGAAGGGCGGTAGAATCGCTTCCACTTTCCGTTATCCACAAGTGGCCGACCCTTGCTTATCGAGTCCCGTCGCCGCGCCTATCTGACCGCCATGCAGGTGGTCAACTGGCTGCCGCGCACCGAATTGCCGTTCGCCGCCCCGTCGCGGCCCGAGCTGTTGGAAGCGCCCGAGCCCGAGTACATCGCGCCGGCCGTGACGGCGCCTGTGGCCAAGACAGTCGTCGAGCCGCCAGCGCCGGCTCCCGAGCGGCCAAAAATCGAAGTGCCGCGCCCGAGCCTGGCCTCGACCCGCACCAATGCCAAGCCGGTGGAGGAGGTGGTCGAGGCGCCGCCCAAGGCTGCCTACGTCGCCCCGCCGCGTTTCGCCCTGCAACTGCTGCGGGCCGGGCGTTGCCTGCTGTTGGTGGAGTTGCCCACGGGCGAGCCGTTCCAAAGCCGCGATCCGGCCTACTTGCTGCTCAAGGACATGCTGCGCGCCGCCGGTCTGCCGGACAGCCCGCAAATCATCGGCGAGCCGGTGCGTTGGCCGTTGTTGTCACGCGGCACCCTGGACCAGGGGCCGGAAGCGGCACGGGATTTCGTCCAGGGCTTCGTTTCGGCGCGGCTCGAAGACGAGCCCTGCGTGTGCCTGTGGTTGATCGGCCTGCCGGCGGTGAAATTTGCCGGCGAGGCGGATGCCGAAGCGTTCAATCGCGAACTGCAGGTCGAAGGCCTGGGCTCGGCCTGGGCGTTGCCCGGGCTGGAACTGTTAATGGAAACGCCACAGCGCAAGGCTGATGTCTGGCAAGCCATGCGCCGGCTGATGGCGCGCTGGAAAGAATCGAATGAGTGACGCTGTATCGTTCCGCCCGATGACCGAGGCGGACCTCGACGCTGTGCTGAAAATCGAATACGCGGCCTACAGCCACCCCTGGACCCGCGGGATATTTCTCGACGGGCTGGGCAAATACCAGATCTGGCTGATGTTCGAAGGCCAGCAGCAAGTGGGCCATGGCGTGGTGCAGATCATCCTGGATGAGGCGCACCTGCTCAACATTACCGTCAAGCCGGAAAACCAGGGCCGTGGCCTGGGGTTGCGCCTGTTGGAACACCTGATGTCGATTGCCTACAAGGCCGAGGCCCGGGAATGCTTCCTGGAAGTGCGCGACAGCAACCGCACGGCGTTCCGCTTGTATGAGCGCTATGGCTTCAACGAAGTGGGGCGGCGCCGGGATTACTACCCGGCGGTGGGTGGGCGCGAGGATGCGGTGGTCATGGCGTGTACCTTGGTGGATTGAACTGGTCTACTGCTATCGCGAGCAAGCTTGAGGCCAGCGCATAAATGTGGGAGCGGGCTTGCTCGCGAAGGCGGCGGTACATTCAAGATGGATGCAAACTGATTCACCGCTTTCGCGAGCAAGCCCGCTCCCACAGGGGGATTCGGCCCGTTCTGGTCAACGCTTGCCATCCAACGGATCGATATCGGCCATTTCCGCTTCGTCCAGCCCGTCACCGCCACCAATGTCATTTTCGTTCACGATGCTCAGGTCCCAGTCGGCCTGTTCGTCGTCGCCGGCCTCGAAGGCATCCCGGGCGCCGTCTTCGTGGATGAGGGTTTCCGGGCTCATGTCGTCGTCGGTCGGTTGGTGATCGTCCGTCGAGGCGCCTGTCATGCCCGCTTCACGCACGCGTTCACGCGGCATCAGCTGTTCGCGTTCGTCTTGCGGCAATTCGTCGCCGATTTTCGCGCTGGGCTGCTCGTCGTCGAACTCCAACTCATGCATCGAGCCCATGCGATCTTCATTGTCGTCGATGGGTTCCGGTTGCGTCGCATCGAAAGGGCGTCGTGAATCATTCATGGCAATTCCTCCTACTGTGGGCCTTACTGGTGTCGACCGACAGCGCAGCCAGGAATTCCAATGCATCGCCGACGTGACCTCGACCGGCGGTCGTCTGTCACAGTTGCGCACTCTCTATCGAGGCTAGACAGCATGAACGAATTACAAGATCTGATTGATAACAACGCGCGCTGGGCCGATGCGATCAAGCAGGAGGATCCTGACTTTTTCGCCAAGCTGGCTCGTCAGCAAACCCCGGAGTATCTGTGGATCGGCTGTTCCGATGCGCGGGTGCCGGCCAACGAGATCGTCGGCATGCTGCCGGGCGATCTGTTCGTGCACCGCAACGTGGCCAACGTGGTGCTGCACACCGACCTCAACTGCCTGTCGGTGATCCAGTACGCGGTGGACGTGCTCAAGGTCAAGCACATCCTGGTCACCGGCCATTATGGCTGTGGCGGCGTGCGTGCCTCGATGCAGGACCGCCAACTGGGCTTGATCGACGGCTGGCTGCGCTCGATTCGCGACCTGTATTACGAGCATCGCGAGGCGTTGGGCCAGTTGCCGACCGAAGAAGAACGGGTCGACCGCCTGTGCGAACTCAACGTGATCCAGCAGGTGGCCAACGTCGGCCATACCAGCATCGTGCAGAACGCCTGGCACCGGGGGCAGAAATTGTCGATTCATGGCTGCATCTACGGCATCAAGGACGGACGCTGGAAGAGCCTGGACACCACGATCAGCGGCTTCGAGCAATTGCCGCCGCAGTATCGGCTGCGTCCGGTGGACGCGCCCTGACGCCGGCTCGTCAGTCGCGGTGACACTGACGAGGCCAGTGCCGTAGAAATGTATCTACTGTCGAGTCTGACAGGAGCCAAAGGCGCTTCCCGTGTCAATGCAAACTGACGCGGGAAGGCGCCTCAAGGTTTACACCGCCTCGGCAGGCAGTGGCATGGGCACTTTAAGTTGCGGAAGTTGCGACTTGATCGCGGGCGTTTCGCATTTTTTCGCTGCATCTGCCTCGCTCAGTTTGCGCACCGAGGTATAGAACAACTCACAGGTCTTTTCCTTTTGCGTGACCTGCCAGGTCTGCGTGCACTGGTTCAATTGGGTGCTCGGGTCGGTGCCCGGCTTGCTGCCCATGCCGGCTTGCCAGCAGGCGGCGCTCAGGTCCTGGCCCATGACTTTCAAGCCGGCGGCATCGGCCTTGGCTTCGTCACCGTCGTAGTTTTCCTTGTCAGCGGCATACCAGATATAGCTCGGGTGGTTGGAGCCCAGGACCGGGACCTTGACCCCCGCGGTCGGCGTGATGGTCGCCAGGCCGAGCACGCCCACAGTCTGGCCGTACTGAGTCTTGATCCAGTTCCGAACGGGCGCTCCGAAGGCCACCATCGGCAATGCGGAGCCGCTGGCGGTTTGGGTGATCTGTGTGACCATGGTGGTCTGGTAATCGTTGAAGTAGCTGTAGAGCCCCTCCAATGTGCTGCCAGCATTGGACGGCGCTGCGATGGGCGCGATGTCGATGATGGTCTGGTAGGCCGGTGTCTGTTCAGCGGCAATGCCGTTGACAGTCAGCAGCGTGGCCCAGCGATCAGTGGTCGCCGACTCCAGGTAATCCTGGGCCTGGGTCAGGGAGTAGTCCGGCGGGAAGTGCAGCAATTCGACACTCTTGCGGTTTTCCAGGGCCATGCCCAGCGGCAGGAACAGGTACCAGTTGTAGGACCATTTCTTGTCGCTGTTGAGTTTCGAGGCACCGTTGTACGCCAGGTCCCCGGCGTCGAGCAGCGCCTTCAGCGGTTGGCCGTAGCTCTTGGGCACGCCGTCGATGCTGGCATAGACCTTATCGTTGTCGATGTTGACCTGGACCTTGGCGGTGTCGTAGCCGTCGCGCTGCACACTTTGGGTCAGGTAATGCTCGACGGTCTGCTCCAGGGTCCAGTCGCGAAAGCAAATGACGTTGCAGTTGTTGGGGTAGGCAAAGAGGCGGGTGACGCGCTCGGTGCTGCCCAGCTGTACGTCGATCTTGGTAACGTCGGCGGCGTGGACGGTGGCGCTCAGGGTAAGGGCGGCAAGAGGAAGTGCTGCGAGTTTGAACATGCTCAGATCCTTTTCAGCGTGAGGGACCCTCAAAAGCAGGGCGTATCCATACTGAAACAGACCGAGCCGAAGAAGAAGTGGGCCGATGGAAATATCGGCCCTTTTTTATGGCTTTATGGCATCACTGGCGGCAAATAACTCAATGTCGTCCCCAGCGCCCACAGCAGCGCCAGCACCAGGGGTGTATGCACCAGCAACTGCACGAAGGAAAAGCCGATCAAGTCCCTCGCCTTCAGCCCCAACACCCCCAACAACGGCAACATGTAGAACGGGTTGATGAGGTTGGGCAGCGCTTCGGCGGCGTTGTAGATCTGCACGGCCCAGCCCAGGTGATAGTTCAGGTCGTTGGCCACTTGCATGACGTAGGGCGCTTCGATGATCCACTTGCCGCCGCCGGAAGGAATGAAAAAGCCCAGCACCGCGGAATAGACGCCCATCAGCAAGGCGTAGGTGTCATGGGAGGCGATCTGGACGAAAAAGGTCGAGATATGGTGGGCCAGGGTCTGGGTATCGCTGCCCTTGACCGTGGTCAACAGCGCGGCGATCGAGCCGTACAACGGGAACTGGATCAACACGCCCGTGGTGGTCGGCACTGCGCGGGCCACGGCGTCGAGGAAGCTGCGCGGCCGCCAGTGCAGCAAGGCGCCCAGCATGATGAACAGGAAGTTATAGGTGTTGAGGCCGGAAATGGCACTGATCGCAGGCTTGGTCGAAAACTCATGGAACAGCCAGCCGGCGGCCAGCAGTACCAGGGCGATGGTCAGCAGCGGACTGTGCTCCAGCCATTCTCCCGGCCGGGTACGGGGCTGCAACGCCGGCATGCTGAAACTCGGGTCGATCCCGCAAGCGGCGGCGTCACGGGCGCTGTTGGGGCCGGGAGCGGTGGCGTAGGCGACCATCAACGAGATCACGATCAGCGCCAGCAGCATCACGCCCGACTGCCAGAGGAAAATCGTCTGGGTGAACGGAATGACGCCGGTAATCGACAGGATCGAAGGCGGCAGGCTGGCCGGGTTGGCCTGCAGCTGCGCCGCCGACGAAGACAACCCCAGCGCCCACACCGCGCCCAGGCCCAGGTAGGCGGCGGCACCGGCGGCGCGATAATCCATCTTCAGGTCGGTGCGGCGGGCGAGGGCGCGCACCAGCAAGCCGCCAAACACCAACGACAGGCCCCAGTTGAGCAACGACGCGACCATGGAAATCAGTGCCACCCACGCCACCGCGGAGCGGCCGTTGGTCGGAATACGCGCCAGGCGATCGATCAACTTGACGGCGGGCGGCGAGCTGGCGACCACGTAACCGCCAATCACCACGAAGGCCATTTGCATCGTAAACGGGATCAGGCTCCAGAAGCCGTCGCCAAATGCCATGGCCGCCGCCGTGGGCGTGGCGCCGATGAATTGCGTCGCCACGGCGACCACCAGCACCGCCAGTGCGGCGAAGACCCAGGAGTCGGGAAACCAGCGCTCGGCGAAACTGGAACAGCGCAAGGCGAAGCGGGCGGAACGGCTGTCTTCGATATCAGTGGTCACGGACAATTACCTCGTTTTTATGGTTATGGGTTATTGATGGCGGCAAGGCTTCAAAGGTCAGGGCAACAGTAGAACAATCCAGTGACCATGGGAGGTTTATCGGGTTCGAGGTCACCGGGGAATATTTTCAATGGGCTTGCGGCGCTCTTTAGAAAAAAAATAATGGGCCGATGGCAAGGGAACAGCCTATTAATTCTTCTGCTGTTCCTGGAGCTGCCCATGTTCAACAACCGCCTGAAGCAGGAGCTACTGGCTCTTCGCCAAGAACTGTCCAGCCTTGTGCAAGTCAAGGAAAGCCTGGACCGTGAAATGCTTGGTCTCACCCTGGATGCCGATGGAAGGATTCAATCGGTCAATCAGAATTTCCTCGACGAGATGCGCTACAAGGGCCAGGACCTGATCGGCCGGCCTGTGGATGAGTTGGTGCCCGCGTATTTGAAATCCAATGAATTCCAGATTCGCTTCAAGTCGGCGCTGACCCGCGGCGAACACTTCTCCGGTGCCGTGCGCCTGCTGCGGGGCAATGGCCAGGAAGCCTGGCTGCGTTCGATCCTCCAGCCTGTCCGGAATGCCGACGGGCGGATCCGCTTTTTTTCGATGTATGCCAATGACCTGACCCGCACCATCGAGGGTTCCCGTGAACATGAAAACCTCATCGGTGCGTTGGTGCGTTCAACGGCGGTGATCGAGTTCGATCTGGGCGGTCACGTGCTGACGGCCAACGATCGCTTCCTCAATGCCATGGGCTATAACCTGGCGCAGATCAAGGGCAAGCATCACCGCATGTTTTGTGAGCCCGAGGAGTACAACAGCGCGGACTACCAACAATTCTGGAAGCGCCTGAACAGTGGCGAGTTCGTGGCCGGGCGCTTCAAGCGCATCGACAGCAACGGCCGCGAGGTCTGGCTGGAAGCCTCCTACAACCCGGTGCTCGATGCCAACGAGCGACTGTACAAAGTGGTCAAGTTCGCCACCAACATCACGGACCAGGTCAACCAGGAAAAAGCCGTCGCCGAAGCGGCCAGCATTGCTTACAGCACCTCGTTGCAGACCGACAACAGCGCCCAGCGCGGCACGACTGTGGTGACCCAGGCCGTGGACGTGATGCGCGACCTGGCCCGGCACATGCAAACCGCTGGCGAAGGCATCGAGGCGTTGAACGAGCAATCCCAGGTGATCGGTACCATCGTCAAGACCATCAGCGGCATCGCCGAACAGACCAACCTGCTGGCGCTCAACGCCGCCATCGAAGCGGCCCGGGCCGGCGAGCAAGGACGGGGCTTTGCGGTGGTGGCCGATGAGGTGCGCCAACTGGCATCGCGTACCAGCCAGGCGACCGAGGAAATCGTCGGCGTGGTCCGCCAGAACCAGGACATGGCCCGCAACGCGGTGGCGCTGATGACCGACGGCCAGCACCAGGCCGAACATGGCCTGGCCCTGGCCGCCGAGGCGGGGACGGTGATCGTCGAGATCCAGGACGGGGCGAAGAAGGTGGTCGATGCCGTGAGCCAGTTTGCCAATCAGCTGTCCACGTAGAGATTATTATTGTTTTTTACATATTAATTATTGTTTTGCGATAATTTCATGGCTATGTTTTGGGCTCCCTTATTCTATTGGAGCCTCACATGCACTCGAATCGTCTTGCCCTGTACAGCCAGCGGATGGCAGCCGTCACTCTTGTTTTCATGGTCGCGATGATGGTCGTCAACGCCGTGGCCTGGCTGTACCCTGAAGCGGCCTCCCGATACGGCCTGGGCTTTGCCCTGACCGAGCGGCAGCTGTCGAGCTTGCCTGAAGAGGCGATGCGCTTGACGGGGTGGCAATGCCTGGGTGGGGGACTGTTGACGAGCATTCCCTTGCTGGCCCTGGCGGTCGGGCTCACCCATTTGCGCAGGCTCTTCAAGCACTACGCCCAAGGGCAATACTTTTCCACCGCGGCAGCGGTTTACCTGGGCAATGTGGGGCGCGCAGTGGCGTTGTGGGTGCTGCTGGATTTCATCTGCGAGCCGTTTCTCAGCCTGCTGGTGACGATCAATGCGCCGGTCGGCCAGCGATTGCTGACCTTCAGTATTACCGCGCCGTCTTTCGTCGCTTTATTTCTTGCCGCCTGTATTGCGATCATTGCCCGGATACTGTCCCAGGCCAGTGAAGTCGATTCAGAAAACAGAACATTCGTTTGAGATTCCCATGCCCATCGTTATTCAACTCGATGTGATGCTGGCCCTGCGCAAGGTCAAATCCAAGGACCTTGCTGCTGCAATCGGCATTACTGAAGCCAACCTTTCCTTGTTGAAGCAAGGAAAGGTCAAGGGCATACGCCTGGCGACCCTCGAAGCCATTTGCAGCTATCTGCACTGTCAGCCTGCGGATCTGCTGGTCTATCAGCCCCAGGGCGAGGGCGATCAGTCGCCCAGTGCTTGACCCTCACGCCTTGGGTCCGCACCGCCGGCCAACGAGGTTTTCCCTTGGGCATCACGCACCCGGACAATCGCCTGGGTGCCGCTGTTCATGTCGATCTCGCTCACCTCATGGCCTTTGTCTTTCAGCGCCTGGATCAGTGCCGGGCTGAATTGGCCCCGCTCCAGTTCGGTAGGGCCGTTGCGGCTGCCGAAGTTGGGGAGGTTGATGGCGGTTTGCGGGTCGAGGTCCCAATCCAGCAGGCCAATCATGGACTTGGCGACGTATTCGATGATCTGAGAGCCGCCGGGGGAGCCGACAGCAGCCACCAATTCCCCCCGACGATCGAAGATCAGCGTCGGAGCCATGGACGAGCGTGGGCGTTTGCCCGGTTCGACGCGGTTGGCGACTTTTTGTCCATTCTCTTCGGGAATGAACGAGAAATCGGTCATCTGGTTGTTGAGCATGAAGCCCTGGACCATCAAGTGTGAGCCGAATGCCGACTCCACGGTCGTGGTCATGGACACGGCGCCCCCCTGGTCATCCACGGCCACCACTTGCGAGGTGGAAATACGCAGGGGTGAACGGTCCGGGGCGTAGGCCACCTGGATGCCCGGTGGTGTGCCGGGTTTGGCGACGCCCATGCTACGAGGGCCGATCAGGCTGGCGCGGCTGGCCAGGTAGCCGGCATCGACCAGGCCTTTGAGTGGCACGGCGACAAAATTCGGGTCTGCAATGTATTGGGCGCGGTCAGCATAGGCCAGGCGCTCGGCTTCGGCGATCAGGTGCACCGCTTCGGGGGTGGGTTCAATGCCGACGGGCTTGGCGGTCTTGACCGGTTTCAAGGGTGCGAGGGCTGTGTGGCTGTCGCGCTGTTCCAGGGCCTGCAACGTCCCGAGGATCTGCGCCACGGCAACCCCGCCCGAAGACGGTGGTGGCATGCCGCAGACTTGCCAGCGCTTGTAGTCGGTGCACAACGCTGGCCGCTCCCGTGCGGTGTAGCCTTGGAGATCATTGAGGGAAAGACTGCCGGGGTTGGCGTGGTTTTGTACCTTGGCGACGATTTCCTCGGCGATCGGGCCTTTGTACAGCGCATCGGGGCCTTCGCTGGCGATGCGCTTGAGCACGCCGGCCAAGGCTGGATTCTTCAGCACCGTGCCAACCGCCTTCGGGCTGCCATCGGCGTTGAGAAAGTAGGCGGCCATGTCTGGCGAACCCGGCAAGGAAGGATCGGTAGCGATCAACGTGTGCAGGCGGGGGGAAATCGCAAAGCCTTGTTCCGCCAGCGTGATGGCTGGTTCGAACAGCGTCGCCCATTTGAGACGGCCATGTTTGCGATGGGCCAATTCCAGCCCGCGCAACACCCCCGGTGTACCCACGGAGCGACCGCCGATCTGGGCGGCGGTAAACGGCATGGGTTTGCCGTCGGCTTGCAGGAAAAGTCTTTCGGTGGCACCCGCCGGTGCCGTTTCGCGACCGTCGTAGGTGCGCACGGCCTTGCCATCCCACAGCACAATGAACGCACCGCCACCGAGGCCGGAGGATTGCGGCTCCACCAGGGTCAGCACGGCCTGCATCGCGATGGCCGCGTCGATGGCCGAGCCGCCGCGCCGCAACATCTCCCGCCCGGCCTCGGCCGCCAAAGGATTGGCCGCAGCGGCCATGTGCTTGTCGGCGTAGCGGGTCTGCAGATCGGTACGGAAACCGGAGGCGACCTCCGGCGGGGCGGGCAAGGCCGGTGTCGCTGTGGAGGAGGGGGGCGCCTTACAGGCCGCGAGTGTTAGAGCGACAGCCAGCAACGAAACGGCTGACAGGCGATGGACGTTCGGTTTCAGATCTGTAAGCACGTGTCGCTCCATCCGTGGGCTCGGGTATGGAGATCGACTGTAGCGATGCGAGGCGTGTGGTGCAAATCCACCATGGGCTCGGCACAAGAGGGGAAACCCCTGAAGGCGCTGGTATGGCAGCTGCTTTTCCCGAGGCATAAAAAAACGGCCTATCTTTCGATAGGCCGTTTTTAGTACTTGGTGGTACACAGTCATTTGAGCTGATGCCATAACTTACTGTATTTGAATATATTTTTATATTGTTTTTCAGTTAGGCATACATATAGGCATACACGCCGTATGCTTCTGCCTACTGATATCGTGGTATCTCCGCAAGGTAAGCAGCACCAGTGATGGTGGTGCGTTGCCATTCTGCCTGGTAGTCACTTCTTTGCCCGACCTTCTGCCGACAGTGAGGTGAGGGCAAGGGTGATGAAACCTGCATTCCCATCCAGTATGTCCAGCGCCCCTCGGATGTGCTGTGCCATCTCTGTAGATACTCTTTGCTCAATCCAGTTCTACATCCTTTGTCAGCGTGTGAGGAGAGGCGGTGGATCAATTAGGCGTAGCAAGGCGGAGCATCGGTGGAGGCTGTGACATTTTCGTGAGCGCTTTGCGCTCAGACGGGAGCAAGCTCCCTCGCCACGGGTTCTTACTGGCCACAGATTCTTCCTTGCCAGAGGTTTGGTCATTGGGGTCGCTTCGCTGCCCAGCGGGATAAATTCCTTCGCCACAAAAGCGGCTGGGGATGGGGTGGGATCTGCGTTAGCCGGGAAAAACAACTTTCCTGCTGACGAAAAAAGACCTTGAATTCAAGGTCTTTCTTTAAGATCCGAGGGAGACTCGCTTCAATCATATTCTACAAGGGTTTCAGTCGAGTTTCGACATTAGGGATGCACCTGGGGATACATAGCCCACAGTGCTTCTTTTGTACTCGACGTTGATTGTGAGCCAGATCACGATTAGCTTCGATGGCAATTTGACCATACTGCAGGGCGCACTGATGAATCGTAGGGAAGTGAGAGATTATCTTTTTTGTGATGGGGACGCATCGAAATCCATGACGGCCCAAATCAACGGCGCTTGTGTTGAAGCAAGCAAGCTGCCTGAACGCCGTTTACTTGAGACTGATCCTGACGCACTGGTTACTTACTTTGTGGAAAAGTACGACGTTGAGATACCTACTCTCCTTCGTGACGAAATCGTGGCGTCTCAGCATGAACGTCAAGTCGAGATCTACGATCATTGGGATAAGCAGGTCAGGCTAGTGCCTGGTGAAGCTTACGATTTTGAAGTCCCTTTCGTGGGGGAGGCGGATATCTTTAAACTGCGTCCCAACCCATTCGACATGTCACCTCCGAGAGCGCAGGTTCGCAAGCAGCACCTAGCCTTTACCATCTCGGATCGTTCACTAACGCCGGAAGCGGTAAAGGCTGAGTTAGATTCGACCCTAGCTTCGATTGAAAAATATTTAGAATCACATCGTCGTCAGTGGGTAGGCTTCCAGCAGCAATTGGAAAATTCGGTGAGAGCTGAGATCGATGCACGCCGCAGCAAGCTCCTTGCGCAAAAGGAAAATGCCTCGAAGCTTTCGGGCATGGGAATTCGCCTTAAAGAAAAGGAGGGAGATGCACGTAGTTATATAGCTCCTACAGTGAAGCAAAAGGTTGTACCTCAGTTACCCCCGATGACTCCGGCGGTCGCCCCTGATCCAGCGCTCGATTTGAAGCAGTATGAGACGATACTTAGTCTTGTTCGGGGCGCAGGTCGAAGTATCGAGCAAAGCTCAACTCGTACACGACAGCTTGATGAAGAGTCACTCAGAGATTTATTTTTAGTACCCTTGAATGCCCATTTCGGAACTGCCACGGGAGAGGCATTCAATTATCAAGGAAAAACAGATTTACTTATACGCCACGCGGAGGGAAATCTCTTTGTTGCTGAGTTCAAGATCTGGGGTGGTGATAAGCGTTTTTTAGCTACAGTCGATCAGTTGTTGGGGTATCTAACCTGGCGTGACACTAAAACGGCTATTGTGATGTTTAATAGAAGCGCGAGTTTCACTAAGATAGTTGAGAAAATGAGAGCGTTGATAAAAAAAACATTCTTGTTATTTGAGTGGGCCGTTTAGCTTGGACGAAACTAGTGATAGGTATGTTTTTTCTTTGCCTCAAGATAAAGGAAGGAAAGTCACTATCTCGATATTGGCGTTCGATCTTGGAACTGATTGAGGCCTGCATATTTTTGCGTACCTGTCGGAGAAGCAGGGCATACCTCTCAAGCTGCGTCTATCGGAGACATTTGAAGCTTGAGATTTGTGCTTGCTTCTTCTTTCCCCGAGCGACGAACACGGTTGCTGGCTAACTATCTGTATTTAAAGGTATTTTTCAGGCTGGATGCGAAATTGTTGATAGTCATATGGCGCGCTCTCCCTCTGTCAGTGGGTTTGGTCGAACGTTCTACCTATGCATATGTGGGGCGGATTTCTTCTGACTATATGCAAACTACCTAGCTATTTGATACTGTTGAATCACCATCGTGCCATGCTAAGGACTGCCGAATGCACCTTTCCAAAGTGTCCCTTGTGAACTATAGGAATTTTAGGAGTGCTAGGTTTCTATTTCGTCCTGGTGTGAATACAGTCATAGGGGAGAATGGCTCAGGAAAAAGTAATCTATTCCGAGCAATGAGATTGCTTTTGGACTCAAATATTTACAGGGCAGCTCATGAACTTTCCGAAGGTGACTTTTTTCGGCGGGTCTCCTCATGGAAAGGGCATTGGATAATAATTAGTCTAGAGTTTGATAATATAAGTAGCGATGAGTCGGTACAATCGTTGTTCGTCCATCACGGGGCGGTACTGACTGGTGATGTTCAGAAGAAAGCAACCTACAATTTAATATTTCGTCCTCGGCAGCATATAAGAGCAAAGCTTGCAGATCTTGCTTTGAATGATTCTGAAGGATTAAAACGTCTCCAGAATGAAATAACTATAGATGATTATGAAACGGTGTTTACTGGAAGAAGTAATGTCGATTTAACTAATCCTGTCAATTATCGGGAGGTTGTAGGTGACTTTAAGTCAGTGAAATTCCCACGTGGTGAGTCTAAGTTGATTGGTTTCAAAATCCCACATCAGCTTTCCGTATCAAGAGAGATATCATTTACATTCGTAAAAGCCCTCAGGGATGTAGTTTCTGACTTTAATGGTAATCGGCAAAATCCACTTTTAAATCTGTTGACAAATAAGAGTCAAGAGATAGATAAGGATAAATATAATGGAATAACTCAGGCAGTCCATAAGCTGAATGGTGATATTGAAAGTCTACAAGATGTACAAGATGTTCGGCACGATATTCGTAAAACTATCAGAGAAACCGCTGGTGATGCTTATTCGCCTGCTAGCTTGCATATCAAGTCGGATCTTCCTACCGAGCCAGAAAAATTGCTGCAGTCGCTAAAGCTCTTCGTTGGTGAGACCGATGAAGACTATTCGGGTGACATTTCTGAGCTTAGCTTAGGGGGCGCAAATCTTATCTATCTGACCCTGAAGTTGCTTGAGTTTAAATATCAAAATCAAAGAGATGCTGCTGGAAATTTTTTGATTATTGAGGAGCCAGAAGCCCATATACACACCCATATTCAAAAAACACTCTTTGAAAATATCAGCTACGAAAATACTCAAATTATATATTCGACTCATTCTACTCATGTGTCTGAGGTGAGTAATATTGAAAGTGTGAATATTCTGGCACGCAATGGGTTGAGGTGCGAATCTTATCAACCTTCTATGGGGCTTCACGCTGATGAAATACGTCATCTTCAAAGGTATTTGGATGCTACTAGGAGTAGCCTCCTATTCGCGAGAGCTGCAATTCTAATTGAAGGAGACGCTGAAGAGTTCTTAATTCCGGTGCTGGTGAAAAAAGTTCTTGGGGTGAGTTTGGATGAGCTTGGAATTAGCTTGATTAACATTCGCAGCACTGGCTTTGAGAATATTGCTTGTATATTTCATAAAGCTAGGGTTCGACGCAGATGTAGTATTATCACTGATATGGATGCAGCGATATCCGATACGAGAGCTTTAATTTCGGACTCAAAGGCCGAGAAATCATTTAAAAAGAAAATGCGTGGCTCGGAGTTGAAGGGTAAGGCCAGAAAGATCAAGCTTGAAAGTTATTGCCAGTACAACCAGTATCTGCAGGTGTATTATGCGAGTCATACTTTTGAGGTGGATTTTTTGATGGCGGATAACAGTTTTGAAGTAAGCGGTACCCTTAAAGATGTATATCTGGGCGAAGCTCACCGCATTACTTCAGGAAAAGAACTTGAAAGCGTACAGGTTGGGGTTGCCGGAAGGCGAATACTGAAAATGGCGAATCATGTTGGTAAAGGTTGGTTTGCCATTCTTCTAGCCGATAGGGTTTCTCGAATAACTAATATTCCTAAGTATATCTTGAATGCGGTGCTTGATGCTTGTGACAGTCTTGCACCCTCTACTGCTATAAAGATTCTGAAATACAGGCTTAATACACTCGTCACCGAATCGTACTTTGAAGATCACTTTGACTCCGCTAGCGAATCACAGAGTCTTATTAAGGCTTATGAGGACGGGGATGTGGATTTTACAGATCTCATGTCGGCGCTTGAGATAGTACTCGTTGAGGATCCGGTTTCTGTTGCTGTGATAGGAGCTTGAAATGGATCTTAGCGAGTCTGGACTTAACGATAGTCAAATAAAAGCCGTTCAACACAAAGGAAGTGTCTTTCTCACTGCATGTCCAGGTAGCGGAAAAACTAAGACCCTTACCTATAAAATCGCTACAGAGCTTTCCGGTCTTAAAGGTCATCGAAAATTTGTTATCGCCATTACCTATACGCATCGCGCTGCTGATGAGATTCTGGAGCGGGTTGAACTACTAGGGATACCTACAGAACAACTATGGATCGGAACAATACATTCTTTTTGTATGGAGTGGATACTTCGTCCTTACGCTATTTATGAGAGAAGGCTTGAGTCGGGGTTTACTGTAATTAATCAACCCGACTCTGAGAAAATATTCGAAGAGCTCTGCCGTAAGTACGTAGAGCCTAAAATAAAGCCACTCGACTGTAACTACCATTTCGCGAATGGCAAAGTAGCTCCGTTATGCTCGGATCCTGAAAAACACGATAATGTTAAGGCTGTTTTAAAAGAGTATTTTGCGCTACTCGGTAAGGAGAGAAAGATTGATTTTGAGCTCATGCTTTTTTTTGCAAATAGATTGATTGAAAGATTCCCCTGTATCGCAATTAACTTGTCCAATATTTTTCAGATCGTTTTGCTTGATGAGTATCAGGATACCAAGGGGATTCAGTATTCCATTCTTTGTTCGATATTCTCTGCTGTTCCTGATCGCACGCGAGCGTTTATTGTAGGTGATCCTAATCAAGCAATATTTAGTAGTTTGGGTGGCTATGCCATAGATTTTCATGAATTTAAAGCGCGATCCCGACTGACAATAGATCAATTGTCTTTGACGCAAAATTATAGGTCTTCAAGGAAGATAATTGATTACTTCTCTAGATTTCAGATTTTTCCAAACGTTATGACTGCTGATGGTGACTTTAAAGACTACGATAGTCTCATTAGTCATGACAGAGAAACGTCGGTGCAACTATTAGAGGATGAGATCGTTAGACTTATTAAATATAGTATTGATGTGCAAGGCATCGCCCAGAACGAAATATGTGTAATCGGACCTCAGTGGCCCGCGTTAGCGCATATGACAAGGCGACTGATGAGTAAACTTCCAGATTACAATTTTGACGGGCCTGGCATGGTTCCATTTGGCCGTGAATTAGATAATTTCTGGTACAAACTTAGCCGAATTTGTTTGTCTGAGCCCGCACCCGATATGTATTTAAGGAGAATGAGGTGGGCGGGCGAAGTCATTCAAGGTTTACGGGAGGTAGGAGTAAGTTGCGCCTTTTCCAATAAGCTGCTACTTAAGATGTCGAATCAAGTCTGTATTGATGAAAAAAATGGGATGAAGTACCTTGAGGGATATTTCTCCTGGTTTATGTCTTTGTTTGGGATCGATTCGTTAGTTGACTATCCGGATTTGGATAATCACTATAAATCTTTTTTTGATACTGCTCGGCGGAGAATTGAAAAGGCGAAGTCGGATGGACTGCTTCTGATCGAAGACGTTGAGAATTTTAAACGAGCGTTCAGACCTCGCTCAGGCATAACAGTTTCAACAATACATGGAGTAAAAGGAGCTGAGTTTGATAATGTAATATCGTTTGCGCTGTTAGAGGATATGGTTCCCCATTGGGCCGATCCGCAAAAACTGATAAGTGCTAAAAAGCTAATCTATGTTATATGCTCTCGTGCTCGGAAAAACGTTTTTTTGATTTCTGAGGTTGGTAGAAAAAAGTTGCCTACGAAAGTTTTGGCTGCTATTGCATATAAAGGCTATCAGCTTCCTTAATTTTATTTTTTTAAATGCCATTCGTCATGTGGTTGCTGATTTGTGGAATGATATTTTTATTTAATAAAGACGGACACTCCTAATTTAATTTCAGCTAGAGGAAACCTGCGAGTCTGATAACCCGTGTAGGGGGCGGCCCCCTAGGGAGGACCCATGATTCCAGGCTTCGCCAGTTGGCCTGAAGTCGCTTACTAGGTCAGAGCGGATGATCTGGATCACGAGCGAGCCAAAAAAAGACGCGCAACTTCGTGGTGGTGGCGCGTACTCCTCCGCTGAAGGCCACCGCTTGGAATGGGGCACGGGGGCTTTCAGATAGCTGGAATTGGGTGTTCCGCGTGTTCCATGTGTTCCACTTGAGCTGGAAGCCTCGGTTTACAAGGGTTTCGCTGGTGGAACACCGAAAATGAAAAACCGGAACACAAGCTAAGTGGTACACGTTTGGTGTTCCGCCTAGGGGCTCCGGTTTTGTAGTGTCACCGCTTCAGCGGTGATATGTACGGGTCACGCTACCAGCAATTCCTCGATAGACAGTGCCTGTGCCATTTCAAGGATTTTGCGATGGGTGATGTGTTTGGGACCCATTGGGGCCTGCAAAGGGACGTTGAGATCCTCCAAGTTGATATAGCGACGCCCGAGCGCTTTCTCTGTCGCGGTGAACTGCGCGGCGACTTTGGCAAAGTCTTGTGCCGCCTTGTCCAAGCGTTCTGCCCAGAGTAGGCGTGCAGCGTTCAGCTGATCTTGACGATAATCCGCTAGCCGCTGCTTCGCGTCTGAGATCGCAACATCCAACTTCTCGATCTCGGACGTTAACGTAGCCAGCAGCATATTGAGTCCACGTTTACCTTGAGAGGCTTGTGTCATTGCTTCCGATGCTTGCTTGAGAGCCTTTTCGGCACGCTCTTCGGCTGCGTCGTCACCGTCGGCCAAAGCTGCTGCGTATGCGTCGGCAGCACGTTGTTCAGCGGTTTGAGCTTTTTCGATTTCGCCGCGTTGCTCCCGTTGTGCTTTCTCAAGCTTGGAGGAGATCTTCGGGCGTTTCTCTACCAGCTTCGTCAACTTGCCTTGGGTGCATGTGGGTATACACGGTGGGGAGGATAGGGGGAGATAGAGATGGACAGCCAGAAACAAGAAAGCCCGCACTAGGCGGGCTTCTTGAGGTGATTCATAGACTGCTATAGACATCTATGGATCGGTACTTGGTGGCTACACAGGGACTTGAACCCCGGACCCCAGCATTATGAATGCTATGCTCTAACCAACTGAGCTATGTAGCCAAGTGGCGCGCATTATTCGCCGGTAACGAAGATGTGTCAAGCGTAAATCTGAAATATTTCTCTGCGCTTTCAACCGCTTAACAATCCCCGCCGCAAATCCTTGTCAGCTGAGCTGAAATCTCCCCGTGTTGGCACTCAAGGCCTTGCTTCCCTGGCTCAGGGTGTCCGCCGCCACGTTCACGGCCCGTGCGCCTTCGAGCAAGCGCATGGCTGCCTGGTCGACCTGCTGGATGTTGCCGCTGACCTCGTCGGCGGTGCTGGCTTGTTCATCCACGGCGGTGGCGATTTGCGCCAGGGTGTCGGTGACACTTTGTACGGCGCTGGCAATTTCGCCCAGCCGTTCGCCCAGGCCGGTGACGGCTTCGGCATCGGTCTGGGCCTGGCCGCAGGCGGCTTCCATCAGGCTGACGGCTTCGTTGACCGTGGCACGCAGGCTGTCGACGGTGCCGGCAATCTGTTGCGTGGAGGACTGGGTGCGTTGCGACAGGCTGCGCACTTCATCGGCCACCACGGCGAAACCACGGCCCTGTTCCCCGGCGCGAGCCGCTTCGATGGCGGCATTGAGGGCCAGAAGATTGGTCTGCTCGGCCACGCCACGAATGGTGTCGACCACCAGTTGGATCTGCTGCCCTTGTTCGCTGACTCGCCCTAGTGCGGCGGCGGTTTCGTTGAGTCGCTGGTTGAGCTGCTGGATGCTCGCCGTGGTGCGCTGGCTGTCACGGCTGCTGTCGGTGGCGATGCGGCGGGTCTGCTGGGCACTGTCGGAAGCCTGTTCACAACTCTTGGCCACGCCTTGGGAGGTGGCGGCCAGTTGCGTCGCGGCGGCGGCGATCTGGCTGATCTGCATCTGCTGGGCCTCGACTTCTCCCAGGGCGCCGCTGGAGTGGGTATTGAGGGTGCGCACGGCATTGCTCAACTGCAACGTTTCGTGGTCCACCCCCAGCAGGCTGTTGCGCAACTGCACCACGGCGACGTTGAGGGCGGTGCTGATGGCCGCCAGCTCATCGCGCCCTTGCACCGGCACTTGCAGGCTGAGATTGCCGTCGCGCAGGGCCTCGGCCAGCAGGGTGATGCCGCTGGCGCTGCGCCGGATCGACGCTTGCAGGCACACAAAAAGATACAGCGCCGCCAGCAGCAGGCAGCCCAGCACCGTCGCTACCAGGGTGAACTGGCGAATCGCCGAACCTTGGTAGTGATCCAGCCGCGTATCCAATGCCACCAGTGATTCTTGCCGCAGGGTCGCCAGGTCGGTGAGGAGGGCGTCCATGTGTTTTTCGAAGTCTTCCGGCTTCAAGTTGATGGAGCCGCCGAACACGCCGTCATCCAGCACTTTCAGGCCGGTGTCCAAGTGCTTGAGGCTGCCTTGGAATTGTCCGGCCCAGGTTTGCAAATCACCGGGCAGGCGGGTTTCCAGCAATGATCCGGTCTTGACCAGTTGATCCCGGGCGTCACCGATACGGCTGCGCAGGTCCCGCAGTTGCAGGCGGCTCTGCAGCGTGAACTGGCCCGACACCACGGAGGCCTGGCCAACACTGGCCAGGCGGCCGACCCGTTCGATCAGGTCCGGTGTCTGCTGGGTCGAAATCTGGGTCAGCAGGTAGGTTTCCAGCCAGGAGGCGAGGGTCAGGCGGTTATCCATGACCATTTGTTCGCGCAAGGCTTGCAGGGCGCTGAGGGCCGCGGTGAAACGGTCGTAGCCGTCCGGCCACCAACCCACGCTGCCCAGGCTCTTGGAGTCCAGACCGTTGAGGCTGGTTTGCAGGGCCTGATAGCGGGCAAGCGTGTCGGCTTCGGCACCTTCGCTTTGCAAGGTGGTGCCCAGGTCACTGGCGGCCTGGTTGAGGGCCGGCTGCACTGCATCGAAGGCCGCCATGGCGGCGATGGTCGCCGGGGTCGGTTGGCGATTGGTTTCCGTGGCGCGCCAGCGGGCGGCGCGGTTGCGCTGGGCGGTGAGCAGGTTGTCGAGATTATCCAGGGCCAGCAATTGACGAACCCCGGCACGTTCTCCGGAAATCAGGCTGAGCTTGTCGCGATAGTCCTGGCCGATGAGCCACAGGCTGCCCATGAGCGGCAGGATAAAAAGCAGGAACAGCAATTGGAATTTGCGGGCGAAGCCGAAATGCCCCAATAACCTGATTCCTGGTGATAGAAACGCCTGCATGCCCATACTCCCCTGGACACCCATGCACTGTTTTTGTGCGTTTTTACACAGTGCAAAAACGGGTGCCCTTTTAAAAGGCCTCGAAAGTTCGTCCAAATCGGCTTGGTAGGCCAGCTCTGTAGCGAAACTTCCCATTCTCGGTCTCCTTTGTAAGGAGCCGCGTCGTAGCTCATTAACAAGGCAAGATTCAGACCATGGCGTTGAGCTATCACCTTGGAATGGGAGAATTTTTCAAGGTCGATAGCAAGCTAAGGGGATAGCCTTGTTGCACCGAAAAATGGCACATTGACGCACCTGCCCATGTGCACCCTCGTATGGTTACTCCCATGGCTATCAGCAATACCCAGGCCGCCACCCCATCCGTTGCCGCCCCGGCGCAAAGCAGCCCGTTGGTCATGCGTATCATCGGTGCCGTGGCGCTGGCGCACCTGATCAACGATTTGATCCAGGCAGTGCTGCCCTCGATCTATCCGATGCTCAAGGACAGCTATGGCCTGACCTTCACCCAGGTTGGCCTGATCACCCTGACGTTCCAGTTGACCGCATCTTTGTTACAGCCCTGGGTCGGCTATCACACGGATCGCCATCCCAAGCCCTGGCTGCTGCCGGCCGGGACGGTGTGCACGTTGATCGGCATTGTGATGATGTCCATGGTCGGCAGTTTTGCCTTGATCCTATTGGCGGCGGCATTGATTGGTATCGGCTCGTCGACCTTCCACCCGGAAGCATCGCGGGTGGCACGACTGGCTTCGGGTGGGCGCTACGGGCTGGCGCAATCGACGTTCCAGGTGGGCGGTAACGCCGGCTCGGCCTTCGGCCCGCTGCTGGCGGCGGCGATCATCATTCCCTACGGGCAGGGCAATGTGGCCTGGTTCGGGTTGTTCGCCCTGTTTGCGCTGTTCGTGCTGTACCGCATCAGCCGCTGGTACGCCAACCACTTGAACCTGTTCAAGCTCAAGCAAGGCCAGGCGGCCACCCATGGCCTATCCAAGGGCCGGGTCTTGAGTGCGCTGGTGGTGCTGGGGCTGCTGGTGTTTTCCAAGTACTTCTACATGGCCAGTTTTACCAGCTACTTCACGTTCTATCTGATCGAGAAGTTCGACCTGTCGGTGGCCTCTTCGCAGTTGTACCTGTTCCTGTTCCTCGGCGCAGTGGCGGCGGGGACCTTTTTTGGCGGACCGATTGGCGACAGGATCGGGCGCAAGGCGGTGATCTGGTTCTCGATCCTCGGCGTGGCACCGTTCACCCTGATTCTGCCTCACGTCGATCTGCTGTGGACCAGCATTCTCAGCGTGGTCATCGGCTTCATCCTCGCTTCGGCGTTCTCGGCCATCGTCGTGTACGCCCAGGAGCTGGTGCCGGGCAATGTCGGGATGATCGCCGGCGTGTTCTTCGGGCTGATGTTCGGCTTCGGCGGGATTGGCGCCGCGCTGCTGGGGCACCTGGCGGACATTCGTGGCATTGAGTACGTGTATTGGTTGTGCTCGTTCTTGCCGTTACTCGGGGTGCTGGCGATTTTCTTGCCGAGGACTAAAAAAGTCTGATCCGCATCCAGATGGCCGTTTACCAATGAATATCGAGTTTTATGCTGAAAAATCTTTTGATCAGAACGGTGACCGCCGCCATGGGTAAGCGTAAACGCAAGACACTGCCGAAGGATTTCGGTCAATTGCTGGAGCAGGCCTCGTTTGCCGAGCTGGTCGCCGTGTTCGATGCGTGCGAGCTTGAAGCCACTGGCGGTTACAGCAAGAGCACCGCGCTGGGCTTCTACAATTGTCCCGACGAACTGGCCCGCTGGCTGGTGGAGCAGGGCGCCGATATCAACGCCCGTGACACTTACCAGCGAACGCCCCTGCATCATCGCAGTTCGAGTTGGATCGGGGGTATCGATCTGCTGCTGGATTTGGGCGCCGATATCGAGGCGCAGGATTACCAGGGCTACACGCCGTTGCATGCCGCGGCCAACAGCCACAATGCCGAGGCCATCGCGGCCCTGATCCGCCGTGGCGCCAATGTCGATGCCAAGAGCCGGCAGGGGCACGGTGTCCTGCATATTGCCTTGGCCACTACCCGCAACGCCGATATCGAGGCCACCGCGAAAATCGCCCAGACCCTGTTGGCGGCAGGGCTGCAGCGCGACGAGGGCATGCTCGTTGAAGTGCAGCGCATCGGCCGTGAGTTCGAGTTTCACCGGGCCTCTTTCAACCCGGACTACCTCGAGGCAACGGACGCGGCCCTGACCCGTCTTTATCGCCTTTTCGACGTCGTGCCCGTTGCCTCTCGCAAGGTTCACGACGGTCAGGCCGCCATCGTTGTGACGGCCAGTGGCTGGCCAGACCAGCATCAGCAATTGTGGGAGTTGCTGGTGCCATCCTCTGGCGCCGCAGCGACGGCGCAGGGTGAGGTGATCCGCATCAGTGGCCGTATCTCCCGAGAGATTCACCACAACGGATCGGCCAACTGGGACGCCGATTTCAAAGCGATGTTGGTGGCTCTGGTTGATCATCTGGGCAGCGCCGTGCCCTTGCCTGAGGCCGACCTCGCGCAAGCCCGGGCATTGGCTGCCGTTTTGCGGGGTGGCAACGATGACGGCGAGCAGACTGATCGTCTCTGTGAATTGGCCGTGCATTGGGTGATCGCCAACCCGCAGCCAGTACCATTGGCGGCGCCTTCCTACGGCAGGTGACGCCCGCCTCTTCAGGATCCAATAGCCCGGCGTGACACCTCGTGCGTCGGTGTTGAATTACGACCAAAGTACTGTTTTCTATAACGCCTAAGTTCGATTTTGTATAAGAGTCGACCGTGGTAATTTGTGGCTGTGGTTATTGGTCTGAATGGATTCTGCGAATTGTTCAAGAGTGACCCCAGGGTTACTGGAAAAGCAGGGATCGCGCATTCTTTCCACCTATCGCCCTTATTGCCCTGGCACTTAAGGCCTTCGGTTCTTGATTTGAATACCTCTAGCTGCTTTATCAGGCGGATAGAGCGGATTTACGCCCCAACCTGCCACGTTTCAAATATTTAAAAGCGCTGTATCGCCGTGCCCTTTCAAGGCGATTGCCTTGTGGGCAGCGTAAACAGCCGTGATCGATTGTTATTTGCCGCGTCGTGCACAAGTTAGAGACCGTCGTCTTTAGCGTTGGCAATCAATAGAATCAGGCAGGGGATGATATGAAGTTCAAGTCATTGCAGGCACGCATTTGTGTCACGGCAGGCATTTGCCTGTTTGTTTCATCCGTCAGCCTGGTGGTCTACGGGCTCTTTACCGCTCGAACCAATGAGCAATACGTCGCTTCCGAAGTCTCGGCGCTGGTTGAACAGTCAACGATCCGGGAAATCCAGAACCTGGCCGAGTCCCGTGCCAATGCCATCCAGGCCAAGCTGCAGAATGCCCTGGACGCCGCCCGCACCATGGCCAATACCTTTGCCGCCAGCAAGGCCGCGCAAAGTCCCTTGGCGTTGGGGCGTGAGCAGATCAACAGCGTGTTGCTCAGCATCCTCAAGGATAATCCGGACTTCAACGGCACCTACTCCTGCTGGGAACCCAATGCGTTGGACGGCCAGGATCCGACGTTCCGTAATGCTACCGATGGCAATAATCCCCTGACGGGACGCTTCACGCCTTACTGGACTCGCAGCGCCGACGGTCATGTCGCGGTGCAGCCATTGGTCGAGTATGACTCCCCGGATCGTCATCCCAACGGCGTGCCCAAGGGCGGCTGGTACAGCGGCCCGCGCGACACCCTGAAGGAGAGCGTGCTCGATCCCATTCCCTATGTGGTCCAGGGCAAGAACGTCTGGCTGACCACCCTGTCGGTGCCCATCGTGGCCAACGGCAAGTTCTACGGTGTGGTCGGGGCTGACTTCGATATCGGCTTTATCCAGAAACTCAGTGAGCAAATGTCTGCCGAGCTCTATGGCGGCAAAGGCACGGTTTCGATCCTGAGTAACCAGGGCCTGGTGGTCGCGGACAGCCAGCGCACCGACCTGATCGGGCAATCCATCAAGGCTTTGTTGCCTGAGTCTTGGGAAAAAGTGCTCAGCGATATCCAGGGCGGTCGGGGTGACGGCTTGCTCAATCCCCAAACTCAGAACATCGAAGTGTTGATGCCCATTGCCCTCGGTCGCACGGGCAAGCCCTGGGCGGTGCTGATTCGCTTGCCCAAGGCCGTGGTCATGGCCCAGGCCATCACCCTGGAGCAGGAGTTGCAAGGGCGCAGTATCAGCAACAGCATCTGGCAAGTGTCGGTAGGGCTGGGCATTTCCCTGTTGGCGTTGGTCGCCCTCTGGTTCGCCACGGCGAAAATCGTCGGGCCGATCCGCGAGGCCGCGGCGTTGGCCGCCAACATCAGCCTGGGCGATTTCTCGCGCCGCCTGGTGCAGCAATCCGAGGATGAAGTCGGGCAATTGTCTGCCGCACTCAATGACATGTCCGAAAGCCTACAGCGGCAGGTCAGGGTGGCCGAGCGTATTTCCGAAGGGGATCTGGACCTGGAGGTCCGCTTGTCGTCGCCCCACGATACCCTCGGCAAGTCGCTGGAGAAGATGGTCAGCAACCTGAACCAGCTGATTTCCGAGGTCCAGACCAGCGCCACCCAGATTACCGGCAGCTCGGCGCAGGTCACCGATCTGAGCCAGTCGTTGTCCGACGGTGCGTCCAACTCCGCGTCGTCCATTACCGAAATCAGCGCGGTGATGACGCAAATGGCTGCGCAGACTCGGGACAACGCCGCCAACGCCAAGAAAGCCGATGAGCAATCCCAGGCATCACGGGCCGACGCGGGGGAGAGCGATAAATTGATGAGCGAGCTGATTGCCGCGATGGCTGAAATCGACAACTCGGGCAAGGACATCACCGCGATCATCACTACCATCGACAATATTGCCGCCCAAACCAATCTGTTGGCGCTGAACGCGGCCATCGAAGCGGCCCGGGCGGGTGAGCTGGGGCGTGGTTTTGCCGTCGTCGCCGACGAAGTCCGCAGCCTGGCCGCCCGCAGCGCCGAGGCCGCCCAGCAGACGGCGGCATTGATCGCCGATTCATCGAGCAAGACCCAGCGCGGCATGATCATCGCCGGCCGGACCGCCGAATCGCTGAAAAACATCGTCACCGGCACCAGCGCGGTTTCCAACCTGGTTTCGCTGATCTACCAGGCCTCCAGCGAGCAGGCTTCGGGCTTGCAGCAGGCCAGCATCGGCTTGGAGCAGATCGATGAAGTGACGCAGAAAAACCAGTCCAACTCCCAAGAATGCGCGGTGGCGGCCAAGGACCTTTCAGAGCGAGCCTCACTGATGCAAGGTGTGTTGGGACGTTTCAAGGTCAAAAGGGGTGGGCTAAAGCACAAGACTTCCGATTGAAAAAGCGGATAATGGCCGCCTATTTTTTGCTCGTGATGCTGGTAATCCCGTATGGAAATCAAGGTCAACTTTCTCGACAACCTTCGACTTGAAGCCAAGTTTGATGACTTTACGGTGGTGGCCGATCAACCTATCCGCTACAAGGGTGATGGCTCGGCCCCCGGGCCGTTCGATTATTTTCTGGCTTCGTCGGCGTTGTGCGCGGCTTACTTTGTGAAGCTGTACTGCCAGACGCGCAATATTCCCACCGATAACATTCGTCTGTCGCAGAACAATATTGTCGATCCGGAAAATCGCTACAACCAGATCTTCAAGATCCAGGTCGAGCTCCCGGCGGATATCAGCGACAAGGACCGCCAAGGCATTTTGCGTTCCATCGACCGTTGCACGGTGAAGAAGGTCGTGCAAGCCGGGCCTGAGTTTGTCATTGAAGAGGTGGACAACCTCGACGCCGATGCCCAGGCGTTGCTGATGCCCAATTCGGTTTCCCAGGCGGGTACCTATATCGCTGGCAAGGACCTGCCGCTGGAGCAGACCATCGCCAATATGTCGGGTATTTTGGCGGCCCTGGGCATGAAGATCGAGATCGCTTCGTGGCGCAATATCGTGCCCAATGTGTGGTCGCTGCATATTCGCGATGCTCACTCGCCGATGTGTTTTACCAATGGCAAGGGCGCGACCAAAGAGGCCGCCCTGGCGTCGGCGTTGGGCGAGTTCATCGAGCGACTGAACTGCAATTTTTTCTACAACGATCAGTTCTGGGGTGAAGACATCGCCAACGCGGCGTTTGTGCATTACCCGGACGAACGCTGGTTCAAGCCTGGCCGTAAAGATGCGCTGCCAGCGGAAATCCTCGACGCGTACTGCCTGAACATCTACAACCGCGACGGCGAGCTGCGTGGCTCCCACCTGATCGACACCAACTCGGGTAATGAGGAACGCGGCATCTGCTCGCTGCCGTACGTGCGCCAGTCGGACGGCGAGGTGGTGTATTTTCCGTCCAACCTGATTGAAAACCTGTTCCTGAGCAACGGCATGAGCGCCGGTAACACGCTGGCCGAGGCTCAGGTGCAGTGTCTGTCGGAGATTTTCGAGCGCGCGGTCAAACGCGAGATCATCGAAGGTGAATTCGCACTGCCGGATGTACCGGCCAACGTGCTGGCGAAGTACCCGGGCATCATGGCCGGTATCCAGGCGCTGGAAGAGCAGGGGTTTCCCGTCCTGGTGAAGGATGCCTCCCTGGGGGGCGAATTCCCGGTGATGTGCGTTACGTTGATGAACCCGCGTACCGGCGGTGTGTTTGCCTCGTTCGGCGCACACCCGAGCCTGGAAGTGGCGCTGGAACGCAGCCTGACCGAATTGTTGCAGGGCCGCAGTTTCGAAGGCCTCAACGACTTGCCCCAACCGACGTTCGAGGGGCATGCGGTGACCGAGCCGAATAACTTCGTCGAGCACTTCATCGACTCCAGCGGTGTGGTGTCGTGGCGCTTTTTCAGTGCCAAGTCAGATTACGAATTCGTGGAGTGGGACTTCTCCGGCCAGGGTGAAAACTCGAATGCCGAGGAGGCCGCGACCTTGTTCGGCATTCTGGAAGGCATGGGCAAGCAAGTGTACATGGCGGTCTACGAGCATATCGGCGCGAAAGCGTGCCGTATCCTGGTGCCGGGCTATTCGGAAATCTATCCCGTGGACGATCTGATCTGGGATAACACCAACAAAGCGCTGTTTTTCCGCGCCGACATCCTGAACCTGCATCGCCTGGACGAAGACGAACTGCAAGCGCTGGTCGAGCGTCTGGTGGAAAGCGAGCTGGACGACTACACCGACATCACCACCTTGATCGGCATCGAGTTCGATGACAACACGGCTTGGGGCCAGTTGACGATCCTGGAGTTGAAGCTGCTGATCTATCTGGCCTTGCAGCAGTTCGAAGAGGCGAAGGAAGCGGTGGAAACCTTCTTGCAGTACAACGACAACACGGTTGAGCGCGGGTTGTTCTACAAGGCCGTGAATGTGGTGCTGGAGATGAAGCTGGACGAAGACCTGGAACTGGAAGACTACGAGGCCAATTTCCGTCGGATGTTTGGCAACGAGCGAATGGATGCGGCGATCGGCTCGGTGGATGGCAGCGTGCGCTTCCATGGCTTGACGCCGACCAGCATGAAACTGGAGGGCCTCGACAGGCACCTGCGCCTGATCGACAGCTACAAAAAACTGCACGCAGCGCGGGCCAATGCGTCGGTTTTATCTTCCGGGCTCGCCCCGTCGCTTGGCTGAATCCCGGCACTTGCATGGGGTTCGGTTTTTTCCGAACCCCATGGCTCAGTCAAACGGAACGAAATCGCAGGATCTGCGCGCCGTCGAAAGGGTCGATCAGGTAATGGGCGTGCACGCCGAACGTAGCCTGCAAGCGTTGCGGGGTCAGTACCTCAAGAGGTTTGCCTAGCGCCACCAGCCGGCCCCGCTCCAGTACCGCCAGGCGATCACAGGTTAACGCCTGGTTCAGGTCGTGCAGGGCGATGACCGTCGTGACAGGTAGCGCTTGCACCACTTTCAGAATGGCGAGCTGATGCTGGATATCCAAGTGATTGGTCGGTTCGTCCAGCAATAGAATCTGTGGGCGTTGGGCCAGGGCCCGAGCGATGTGAACACGTTGACGTTCACCACCGGACAGACTGTGCCAGGTGCGGTTTCTCAAATGCGTCGCATCGACGTCCCACAGCGCCTGCTGGACGATGGCAGCGTCCTCGTTTGACCACGGACTCAAGGCCGATAACCAGGGCGTTCGGCCCAAGGCAACGGCGTCGAACACGCTGATCGCGTCCAGTGTGTCGGCCTGTTGCTCAACCACGGCCAGGGTCTGCGCGACGGTTCGCCGTGCCAGCGTCTTGAGGGGCTGGTGGTTGAGCTGAATGTCGCCCCGGCTGGGGGCGCGCACGCCCGCCAGCAGTTTGAGCAGTGTGGATTTTCCCGAACCGTTGGGCCCGACGAGGCCCAGGGTTTCGCCCCGACGGATGTCCAAGTGGATATCGTGCAACAACTCGGCGTCCCGCACATGGAACCCGAGGCCGGAACAACTCAGCACGGATTCGCCGATGACAGAGGTGACGGCATTCATCGGGCATTTCTCCGACCGATCAGGATCAACGCGAACACCGGAGCGCCCACCAGCGCAGTGATGACGCCGACCGGGATGACTTGGCCTTTGATCAGCGTTCGAGAGAAGACATCGGCGGCGATCAGAAACACCGCACCACCCAGTGCACTCGCCGGCAACAGGCGCGCATGCCGGGTCCCCAGCAACAAACGCACGGCATGGGGAATGACCAACCCGACGAAACCGATGGAGCCAACGATCGACACCATCACCGCTGTCACCAGTGCCGCGCAGCTGATCAGCAGAAATTGCACCCGGCGTACCGGAATGCCGAGGGAGGCGGCCGAATCGGCGCCAAAGGTAAAGGCATCCAGCGCCCGCCGGTGCCACAGGCACACCGCGAGACCGATCAATGCCACGGGCACCGACAGCCACACCGACGGCCAACGGACCCCACTGAGATTTCCCAGCAACCAGAACATGATGCCGCGCGCTTGTTCGGAACTGGCGGACTTGGTAATCAGAAACGCAGTGAGCGCATTGAACAACTGCGAGCCGGCAATGCCGGCCAGGATGATCTGCCCGGTGCCAGCGGGTGAGCGGCTGGCACGGGCCAGCAAAACGACCACGGCGAACGCCGCAACGGCCCCGGCGAAGGCCCCGGCCGACAACGAAACCAGTCCCGCCCCAATGCCCAGCAGTGCCACCAGTACCGCGCCTGTCGAGGCGCCGGCGGAGATGCCGAGCAGGTAAGGATCGGCCAACGGGTTGCGCAACAGCGATTGCAAGATCACCCCGCAGGTCGCCAGGCCAGCACCGCAGGCCGCCGCCACCAGCGCCCGGGTCAGCCGGTAGTTCCAGACGATGCCTTCGTCTATCGGGTCGAGGGCATAACCTGCGGCCCACAGTTTGTTGGCCAGCACCTGGAACACCACACTCGGCTCGATACTCGTTTCACCGATGGCCACACCGGCAATCACTGCCAGGAGCAGCGTCACCAACGCCAGCAACGTTCGAATCAGCGTCGAAGTCATTTCGGCAGGTCGTAGCCGCTGATGGCCGTCGCCAGGGTTTCCAGGCCGTCGAACATTCTGATGCTCGCTTGCATGGCCATCGCATCGAGAATGATGATGCGGTTGTTTTTCACCGCGTCCATATTGCGGGTCACCGGGTCACTGCGCAGGAATTGCAGCTTCTTTTCATGGTCATCCGCCGGAAAACGTCGGCGATCCATGCGGGCAATGACCAGGAAGGTCGGGTTGGCCTTGGCGATGGTTTCCCAGCCGACGGTTGGCCATTCCTCATCGGATTCAACCACGTTGCGCACGCCCAGGGTACTGAGCATGAAGTCAGGAACGCCTTTGTGCCCAGCCACATAGGGATCGATATCCAGGCTGGCGCTGGAGAACCAGAACAGCGCGCTCGTCTGCTTCAGATCCTTGGCCTGCACCGTGGCGATAGACTTCGCCAGGCTGGCCTTGAGTTGGGCGTTCAACTGCTGGCCACGCTCTTGTACGTCGAAGATTTCAGCCAACTGGCTGATGCTCTTGTAGATGCTGTCGATGCGAAACGCCTCCAGCCGCGTGCCATCCGCACCGACCAGATTATCCTTGGCCTCGCAATCGGAGGGCATCAGGTAGGTGGGGATCTTCAGTTCGTGAAACTGCTGGCGGGTGCCGACCACGCCTTGCGGTCCGACCATCCATTCCAGCTCCACCGCCACCAGCTGTGGACGTTTGCCGATCACCGCCTCGAAGCTCGGCTCGTTATCGGCCAGGCGTTCGATCTTGTCGTTCTGCGCCTTGTACTTCATCTGCACATCGTTGAACCAGAGCGAAGTACCGACCACCTTGTCGCTCAACCCCAGGGCATAGAGCATTTCAGTGCCGGCCTGGCCGATGGTCACGGCGCGACTGGGTGGTTGTTCAAAGGTCAGCGTGCTGCCGCAGTTCTCCAGGGTCAGGGGATAGTGAGTCGGGGCCGCGTGGGCGAGGCTCGGCAGACCCAGGGCTATGACGAGGGGGGCAAGGCGGGGCAGCAGCATGATGCAAACTCCAGTTGACCGTACACGGAGCAGGGGACGGACTGGAAAACACATCATCGAACGCTGTCGCTAAAGCACTGAAGTGCCGATCGGCCCAGTGACGCGCAACGCAAGGATGCTCTTCCCGGACACCCCGCCGGTTAGTGATTGACTTGGCCGGCAGGTCTCCTGACTGATGCGTCATGGCCTGGCTCCAACCTTCCCGGGGCGATCCCAGTGGCCATTGAGGAGCAGGCTCAGCACCTACAGTTGCGGGGGCAGTTCCGTTTGATGCCGTGCGAGGCATCTCGGATTCCCTATTAGTCCCGTTGGGGAACCGGCGGTCGGCATGGTAGTCGATCAGGGTGTTTATCACCACTCGCCACTGAGAGGCCTCTCCTGGCATCGTACGATTGCGGGAATGATTTTCGGAAGGTGCGGCATCGCGCCGCTTCTTGCTATCCTGACGGCCCTTTTCATGGACGAACACTGAGACAAGCCATGGCCAACGACACCCCATCACACATCGGGAAGATATTGCTGGGCCTGCTGTTTGCCCTGATTGGTATCGGCTTGTTGAGCATTGCCATCAATCTCACGCTTGAGCGACGCGAGTTTCTCGACCGCGCACAGACCGCCGATGGCATCGTCAGCCACTTGAATGCCGGAGGTTCGCATCCTGAGATCGCCTTCACCACGAGCAGTGGTGAAAACATCTCCTACCCCCAGGGCGGCTTCATCTTCGGCTATCAGCAGGGGCAGCCGGTGCGGGTGTATTACCTGCCCGAGCAGCCGGCCAACAGCGCCATCGTCGATGACTCGGCCGCGCTGTGGGGCACTTCCGGGGTCCTGGGCCTTATCGGTCTGGTGTTCACGCTTGTCGGTCTGGCAAAAGCTATCCGTCAGCGCGGTCGCGGTGCGGTTCATTCACATAAAGGACTTTAACGTATGAGCTACAACATCCCGATCCCGGTCAATGAAAGTCGCTGGCAGTATCAGACCGCCAGCGGCGGCGGCCTGACCGTGGTCATGGTGGCGGGCAGTGGTGGTTCGATCATCCTGCGTTCGCCCCAGGGCGAGGACGTCAGCTACCGCTACGGCGGCGTCGGAGTAGGTGCCGGATTTGGTGCGCGGCTGCCGCGTTTCGGCAAGATCAATATCCAGATCAAGGGCAAGGGCGTGTCGGCAGCGGGGGCGGCGGAGGCCTTTCCCAGCACCGGCAAGGTGTTTGTCAGCGATGCCTTGGTCGCTCGCGACCTGACCAGTGACGACATCACCGGGCCTTGCATGTACACCGAAGTCGGGGTGGGCCTGGGAATCGGCGGTTCGGCCACGGCGCTGTTGTTCGGGCTCGATCCCAAGTTGCTGGCGTTGTCGATGGCACTGAGTTCCAACCCGGCGACCTCGCTCATCGCTTCCACCCTGGTCAACCAGCGGCTGGCGAAGTCGGCCAAGGGGGCGGTGGTCATGGCCGGCATGAACGCTGGCCTGCAGGCCGGTGGTGGCGTCGCGGTTTACATAGGCTATCTGTTCTAGTCGGATTGTGGAGTAATGCCACGGCTATCCCGGCATCCATGCCGGGATGCCCATTCCATAATGCCTGCGTTCGGCCAGCGTGATAACGGGGAGCCCCAGGTCAAAAACCAAAGCGAGGTGGCCCTGGCTTAGAGCGAACGCGTTCCTTCTGTGGGAGCGAGCCTGCTCGCGATCGCGGAGGATCAGTTTGCGGTGATGTTGGTTGTGCTGACGTCATCGCGAGCAAGCTCGCTCCCACAGGTTCTTGTGTCGTATACAGATGCTGTGAACACCCGCGAGTCCATGTGGGAGCGAGCTTGCTCGCGATGCCGGTGGTTCAGTTACATAAATGCCGGAGTGAGGGCATGCCGAGCCCTGGCGAGGCACCGAGTGGTGGTCACACTGAATGGATTCTGGAAATCGAGGCAAGCATCAAGTCCAGCAATGCACATCACTGGAAGGTGATTTCGTGACCAGTTGCGGACGAAGTGCGCAGTGTACGTAGCCCTGAAAGCACTATCAGCACCATGGCCAGGCCCGCGACAATCGCGACGCCGAACCCTGCCTGCGCGCCACAGGCGTCGATGACCAAACCCGCCAATACGCCGCCGAGCGCTACGCCGATGCTGACGCCGGTCGACATCCACGTAAACCCTTCGGTGATCCTGGAAGGCGGAACAATCATCGTACCGAGATTCATGATGATGACCATCGTTGGCGCAAACGACATGCCTGCCAAAAATAACATGCCGGAAAGGACATAGACGTCCGGTGAAAGAATGGGCAACACAGCAGTGACTGCCGTTACCAGCGACCCGATTAAAAACTGCTGATCAATCGGTATGGAAGCCCTCAAGGCGCCGAACGTCAGGCCCGCGATCAGTGAACCGAGGGCATAGGTTGCCAGGATGAAGCTGGCAGACGCCGGCCAGCCCTGTGCGTTGGCGAAGGCGACAACCGCCACGTCAACGGATCCTCCAATGACGCCCATCGCCAACAGTGCCAGAACGATGGTAGGAACGCCGCGGATAAGCAAGGTCGAGCCTGTGCTCCTCGCTGTGCCCACGACCACCTTCGGTTCCGTCTGCCGCTGCATGAGAAACGCCGTCACGCCGACCATCAACAAAAAGACCGCAGCAAGGGGCCCGGCTTGGGCAAAAAAACTGATGCTCAAACCAATGGCAAGTGGTGGGCCGATGACAAAGGCCAGTTCAGTTATAACGGTATCCAGGGAAAAGGCTGTATGTAGCTGTGGCTTGCCACGGAAAAGTTGTATCCAGCGTGCCCTTATCATGGCGGGCATGCTTGGCATCGTGCCCGCCAATGCCGCGAGGATAAACAGTAGTGGGACCGGAGCGCTCATGTACACGGCAATGATCAGCGCGAGCAGCATACTGGTGCTGAAGGCCGCCAGAGGGGGCAGAACCCGGCGTTGCCCCCGCCGGTCGACAAGTTTCGATACTTGCGGACCGATAAGCGCAGTCGCCAGGGTATAAGTACCGGCGACCGCGCCTGCCAGCCAATAAAGTCCTGTCTGTTGCACCAACATGGTGATGAGGCCAATGCCGATCATTGCCTGTGGCAGACGGGCAATGGCGCTCGTCATCACTAGCCCGATGGCGCCCGGGGTGGAGAACAGTTCGCGGTAGGGGTTGGCCATGATGCTTCCTTTATCATGTAACACGGATGAATAACCCGCTGCCTGTGACACAAACTCATGGGACGGCAAACCGGCGGCTGGTCATTTGAGCACGCCTGCGAATGGACCGTTACACGTTATTTGGGCAGGACAGCTATTCAAGCAAACGAAGCCCAGGGGGAGGCGGGCGGCGGATTGATATCGGACGGTTCCGGGTTGCAATGAGATGCTCCAACGCAAAAGCCCCGCATCGCGGGGCGATAACGGGGCTTTTCGAATGCTGCGTGGAAGCGGCGTGGCGGGTCAGACGTTAAAGCGGAAGTGCATCACGTCGCCATCCTTGACGATGTATTCCTTGCCTTCCAGACGCCATTTACCCGCTTCCTTGGCGCCCGCTTCGCCCTTGTACTGGATGAAATCCGAGTAGGCGATGACTTCGGCACGAATGAAGCCTTTTTCGAAGTCAGTGTGGATCACACCGGCGGCTTGCGGTGCGGTGGCACCCACGCGGACGGTCCAGGCGCGCACTTCTTCGACACCGGCGGTGAAGTAGGTCTGCAGGTGGAGCATCTCGTAGCCGGCGCGGATCACGCGGTTCAGGCCAGGCTCTTCCAGGCCCAGGGCCTCGAGGAACATGTCTTTCTCTTCACCGTCGTCCAGCTCGGCGATTTCCGCTTCGATCTTGTTGCAGACCGGAACGACCATGGCGCCTTCTTCTTCGGCAATGGCCTTGACCACGTCCAGGTGCGGGTTGTTCTCGAAACCGTCTTCAGCGACGTTGGCGATGTACATGACCGGTTTGGTGGTCAACAGGTGGAAGCCCTTGATCACCAGCTTCTCGTCGGTGCTCATGTTCTTCATCAGGCTGCGCGCAGGCTTGCCTTCGGTGAAGTGGGCGATCAACTGCTCCAGCAGGCCCTTCTGCACAACCGCGTCCTTGTCACCGCCCTTGGCGTTGCGGGCAACTTTCTGCAGTTGTTTTTCGCAGCTGTCGAGGTCGGCGAAAATCAGTTCCAGGTCGATGATTTCGATATCGCGCTTGGGGTCGACGCTGTTGGAGACGTGAATCACGTTCTCGTCTTCGAAGCAGCGCACCACGTGGGCGATGGCATCGGTTTCACGGATGTTGGCCAAAAACTTGTTGCCCAGGCCTTCGCCTTTCGACGCGCCAGCCACCAGGCCTGCGATGTCGACGAATTCCATGGTGGTCGGCAGGATGCGCTTGGGGTTGACGATAGCCGCCAAGGCTTCCAGGCGCGGATCGGGCATCGGCACGATGCCGCTGTTCGGCTCGATGGTGCAGAAGGGGAAGTTCTCGGCCGCGATACCGGATTTGGTCAGGGCGTTGAACAGGGTGGACTTGCCGACGTTAGGCAGGCCGACGATGCCGCAATTGAATCCCATGGTGTTTCCCCTCGGATAAGTGTCAGGCCTTCTGGCTGTGCAGGTTTTTCATCGCGCGGTTCCATTCACCGGCGAGAATATCCGGCAGCACGCCGAGGGCAAAGTCGATGCTGGCATCGAGTTTTTCCTGTTCGGCGCGAGGCGCACGACCCAGGACAAAGTTAGAAACCATACTGGCAACGCCCGGGTGGCCGATGCCAAGCCGCAGGCGGTGAAAGGTATTCTGATTACCCAGTTGCGCGATGATGTCGCGCAACCCGTTGTGACCGCCATGGCCGCCGCCTTGCTTGAGCTTGGCAACGCCCGGAGGCAGGTCGAGTTCGTCGTGGGCCACCAGGATTTCTTCAGGCTTGATGCGAAAGAAACCGGCCAATGCCGCCACGGCCTGGCCGCTGCGGTTCATGTAGGTGGTGGGAATCAACAGGCGAACATCCTGACCCTGATGCGAGAAGCGCCCGGTCAGGCCGAAATACTTGCGATCGACCGCCAGGCTGACGCCTTGTGCGTGCGCGATGCGCTCAACAAAAAGGGCCCCTGCGTTATGCCGGGTCTGTTCGTATTCAGCGCCTGGATTTCCCAGGCCAACGATCAGTTTAATGGCAGTCACGATAGGGGCCCTACCTGGAGTGTGGATAACGATGTCGCAATCAGGCGGTGTTGCGACAGTGGACGAAAATGGCGGATTTACCGTTGAGTAAACTTCGCGTTCTCGCCCGCTGTCTCGCTACGTTCCAGTCCGCGATGTTTCCGGTCACTCCGGCGACAGAGTGAAATTACTCTGCAGCGCCTTCTTCTGTGGCTTCTGGAGCAACACGTGGAGCGTGGACGTTGGCAACAGCCTTGTCATCGCCGTGTGCCAGAGCAACAAACTCAACGCCTTTAGGAGCCTTGAGGTCGGACAGGTGAATGATCGTGCCGACTTCGGCGTCAGCCAGGTCGACTTCGATGAATTCAGGCAGGTCTTTCGGCAGGCAAGTCACTTCGATTTCCGAAACAACGTGGGAAACTTCGCCGCCTTTCTTGATCGGAGCAGCTTCGCCAACGAAGTGTACAGGCACGATAGCGGTCAGTTTCTGGCCAGCGACTACGCGTACGAAGTCAGCGTGCATCACGTGGCCTTTGGCCGGGTGACGCTGCAGGGCTTTGATCACGACGTTTTGCTTGGTGCCGCCAACGTTCAGCTCGATGATGTGGCTGTAGGCCGCTTCGTTTTCGAGCAGTTTGGCAACTTCTTTGGCCAGCATGCTGATGGACTCAGGGGCTTTGTCGCCACCGTAGACTACAGCTGGAACCAGGCTTGCGAGACGACGCAGGCGGCGGCTCGCACCTTTCCCCAGGTCGGAACGCACTTCAGCATTCAGAGTAAAATCGTTCATGTTGTATCTCCAAAATAGCCATGACCGAGTGACGTTTGCGACCAGCGTCAGGCACGGTATGGGCAAAAAAGCCCCGCCCCGACAGGTGATGTCGGGGCGGGGCGCTTTTCGTCAACGAGGTGTCCTGGAAAGGGCAGGGCCCTTAGCGGAACATCGCGCTGATCGATTCTTCATTGCTGATGCGGCGAACCGCTTCGGCAACCACCGGTGCGATATCCAGTTGACGGATACGCGCACAGGCTTGTGCTGCAGCGGACAGCGGAATGGTGTTGGTCACCACCAGCTCGTCCAGCACGGAATTTTCAATGTTCTCGATTGCCCGACCGGACAGCACAGGGTGTGTGCAGTAGGCAAAGACCTTGGCAGCGCCATGCTCTTTCAGGGCCTTGGCCGCGTGGCACAGGGTGCCGGCGGTATCGACCATGTCATCGACCAGGATACAGGTACGCCCTTCGACGTCGCCGATGATATGCATCACTTCGGAGTGATTGGCTTTCTCACGGCGTTTGTCGATGATACCCAGATCTACGCCCAAGGATTTGGCAACAGCCCGTGCACGCACGACGCCGCCAATGTCCGGGGACACGATCATCAGGTTTTCGAAGCGCTGATCTTCGATATCATCCACCAGGACGGGGGAGCCGTAGATGTTATCCACGGGAATATCGAAGAAACCCTGAATCTGGTCGGCATGCAGATCAACCGTGAGGACACGGTCGATGCCGACTACGGTGAGCATATCAGCCACGACTTTCGCGCTGATGGCCACGCGTGCGGAACGCGGACGGCGATCCTGACGGGCATAACCAAAGTAAGGAATAACAGCAGTGATACGAGTAGCCGAGGAACGGCGGAAGGCATCAGCCATCACGACGAGTTCCATCAGGTTATCGTTGGTCGGAGCGCAAGTCGGCTGAATAATGAAGACGTCTTTACCGCGAACGTTTTCATTGATCTCGGCAGTGATTTCGCCGTCGGAAAATTTACCGACAGAAATGTCACCGAGAGGGATATGCAGCTGACGTACGACACGTCGAGCCAGATCGGGGTTGGCGTTCCCCGTAAAGACCATCATCTTGGACACGCGCAGTACCTGAAGGCTGAGGGTATACCTGGATGAGTATAGGAAAATGGCAGGGGCGGCTGGATTCGAACCAACGCATGGCAGGATCAAAACCTGCTGCCTTACCGCTTGGCGACGCCCCTGTATCTGTTGCTGCGAGTGCCCAGCACTCGATTCCTTTTAGAGCAGGTCCTGCAGCTTGCGATGCAACATCGAAACGTTGCTTCCTTTTGCTACAAACCCTGTAAGGGTCTCTGTAAGAAGGGCCGAGACTTTATCAGCTTCAGCTTTGCTTGGGAAGCCCCCAAACACACAACTTCCAGTTCCGGTGAGTTTTGCTTCGGTAAATTTACCTAACAAATTCAAAGCGTTACGAACATCTGGATAACGCCTTGCTACCACCGGTAAGCAGTCATTTCGACTGTTTCCCTTGGGAACGGGGCGCACTTTAATGGGAGGAGAGTTACGTGTCAACAGTGGATCTGAAAAAATTTCTGCTGTACTTACAGATACTTGCGGCACCAGCACCAAGTACCAGGGTTCCTCGGGTTCCACTGGGGTGAGTTTTTCCCCGACGCCCTCGGCGAAAGCGGCGTGGCCACGCACGAAAACCGGCACGTCGGCGCCCAGCGTCAGGCCCAGGGCAGCCAGGCGATCGATCTCCCAGCCAAGCTGCCACAAATGGTTGAGGCCCAATAAAGTCGTCGCCGCATTCGAGCTGCCGCCACCGATGCCGCCGCCCATGGGCAGGATTTTTTCGATCCAGATATCGATGCCCAGCCTGCAACCGGATTGCGCCTGGAGTTGTTTCGCGGCCTTGACGATCAGGTTGCTGTCGTGGGGCACGCCTTCGAACTCGGTGTGCAGATGAATCACGCCGTCGTCGCGCACGGCGAAGGTGATCTCGTCGCCGTAGTCCAGGAACTGGAAGATCGTCTGCAACTCGTGGTAGCCGTCCGGACGGCGGCCGAGGATGTGCAGCATCAGGTTGAGCTTGGCCGGGGAGGGCAGGGTCAGGCGTGCAGCGGTCATCTCATTGCCCCAGCTTGCGCGGCTGCCATTGTTTGATCACCAGCGTGACGTCGAGGTTGCTGCCGTGCAACTTGATGCGTTCGGGCAGCCAGTAGCCGTTCTGCTGGGCATAGCTGAGGTATTCGATCTGCCAGTCATCCTGTTCCAGGTTGGACAGGCGACTGTCGGCGTCGAGGGTCAGGCGACTTTTACTGTCCGGTGCCGGCAGCCCGCGAACCCACCAGGTCAGGTGGGAGACCGGCAGTTTCCAGCCCAGCTGTTCTTCCAGCAGCGCTTCGGGGGTGGGGGCTTCGTAGCGTCCCTGATTGGCGACTTCCAGGGAAACCTGGCCCGGCCGGCCAGTCAGGCGGGCCGCGCCGCGACCCAGTGGGCCCGACAGGCGGATGTCGTAGTAGTCCTGGCGTTGCAGCCAGAACAGCGTGCCGCTGCCCGAGTCTTTCGGGGCGCGGATGCCGATCTTGCCGTCGATCTGCCAGCCGTCGAGGCCGCTCAGTTGTTGCTTGTGCTCGCGCCACTGGGCCTGGTTGCCCTGGCCCTGGACGGATTCACGGGCGCCGAAGCCCGCGCAACCGGCGAGCAAGGCAATGAAGCTGAAAACGATGAAATGGCGCAAAAACATAATCTTAAAGAGTCTCGGATCCGGTCAGGCGTTTGATGGTGCTGCGCAAGATAGGGCTGTCAGGCTGATCCTTGAGGAATCGGCTCCAGATCTGCCGGGCTTCGCGTTGTTTGCCGTTGGCCCATAGGACCTCGCCCAGGTGAGCGGCGACTTCCTGGTCGGGAAAGCGCTCCAGGGCCTGGCGCAACAGGCGTTCGGCTTCGTCGAGATTGCCCAGGCGGAAATTCACCCAGCCAAGGCTGTCGAGTACCGCCGGGTCTTCCGGATTGATCTGGTGGGCCTGTTCGATCAGCAACTTGGCTTCGTCATAGCGGGTGGTGCGATCCGACAAGGTGTAGCCCAGGGCATTGAGGGCCATGGCGTTGTCCGGGTCACGCTGGATGATCAGGCGCAGGTCTTTTTCCATCTGGGCCAGGTCATTGCGTTTTTCCGCCAGCATGGCGCGGGTATACAACAGGTTCAGATCGTCCGGGTACTGCTTCAAGGCTTGCTGCAGTACGTTCCAGGCCTTGTCGCCCTGATTGTTGGCCGACAGGGTTTCGGCTTCGATCAGGTACAACTGGATGCCGTAGTCCGGCTGGGAGTCGCGCTGTACGGCGAGGCGGCTCTGGGCCTCGGCGGTCTTGCCGTTGCCCATCAGGATATCGGCCTGGCGCAACTGCGCCGGCAGATAGTCGTTGCCCGGGCCAACCTGGGCGTACTCGATCAGTGCGCTCTCGGGGTCGTTGCGTTCCTCGGCGATGCGACCCAGGTTCAAATGGGCCGAGTCGACATGGCTTTCCCGGGCGATCAGGTCTTCCAGATAACCCTTGGCCTCTTCCCAAGCCTTGGCTTCCAGGCAGACCAGCGCCAGGGAATAGCGCAGCTCATCGTCTTCCGGGTATTGCTGGACCAGGCTGGAGAACTCCACCTTGGCGTCGTCCATGCGGTTGTTTTCCACCAGCATGCGGGCGTAGGTGAGGCGCAGGCGTTTGTCGTCCGGGTATTTCTTGATGCTTTTTTCCAGCAGCGGCAAGGCTTCGTCGCCGCGGTTCAAGCCTTGCAGCAGGCGGGCACGCAGCAGGATCGGCGCCACTTCGCCGGCCTCCGGCGGGTTGTCTTCCAGCAGGGTGAGGGCGCCCTGGGTGTCGCCATCCTGTTGCAGCAGCAGGGCCTTGCCGAAAATCAGCTGGCCGTTATTCGGGTGGCGCTGCAACAGGCGATCGAAGCTTTTCATCAGGCCGTTGCGGGTTTCCTGGTCGGTATCGGCGGCGGACAGTGCCAGGAAGTCGAAATGGGTGTCGCCCTTGCCCAGCAGGACTTTCTCCATATAGACCATGGAGTCGTCGTAGCGCCCGGCCCGGGCCAGTTGCACGGCGGCGGCGCGCTGCGCTTCCAGGTCATCGGGGGCATTCCTGGCCCAGATCAGCGCGGTATCCAGCGCGGGCTGGTCGGCGCCCAGGTATTCGGCAATGCGAAATGCCCGTTCGGAGATGCCCGGGTCCTGGGTATTGATGGCCTGGGTCACGTAGTTGTCCAGCGCAATGTCGAAGCGATTGCGCTGGCCTGCCAGTTCGGCGCTCAACAGGCTGAAGATGGTTTCTTCGCTGAACGAGCCATAGACCTTGGGTTTTTCAGGGGCCTGCACGCTGTCTTCGACTGGCGGCGTACCGTCCGTCGAAACGGGGGCCATGGACTGGCAGCCGCTGAGCAAGGCAAGGGCGAGGAGCAACGCGGAAGATCTATTCATATAGGAAGAGGACGACTAACCTGCGGTCGGATCATCATGACACAAGCCTTGGGTCAAACATAACCGCCCCGTCGATTTACAACCCCAGGGCAGGGCGATAGAGATCGAGTGGTTGTTCTGAATCTGACGAAGTAGGACAATTACCGGCTTCACGTCACCATCAGCGACCTTGAATGGCCTTCCTTGCACTCGGTATTAACCACAAGACTGCTTCAGTAGACGTCCGCGAGCGCGTGGCCTTTACGCCTGAGCAGCTGGTTGAGGCCCTGCAGCAGCTCTGCCGGCTCACCGACAGCCGCGAAGCTGCGATCCTCTCCACCTGCAATCGCAGTGAGCTTTATATAGAACAGGATCACGTTTCGGCCGATTCGGTGCTGCGCTGGCTGGCCGAATATCACAACCTGAGCCTTGAAGAGCTGCGCGCCAGTGCCTATGTGCATGAAGACGATGCGGCCGTTCGTCACATGATGCGCGTCGCCTCGGGGCTCGACTCGCTGGTGCTGGGCGAGCCGCAGATTCTCGGCCAGATGAAATCGGCCTACGCCGTGGCCCGCGAGGCCGGCACCGTCGGCCCGCTGCTGGGGCGCTTGTTCCAGGCCACCTTCAATGCCGCCAAGCAGGTGCGCACCGACACCGCCATCGGCGAGAATCCGGTGTCCGTGGCGTTCGCCGCCGTCAGCCTGGCGAAACAGATTTTCAGTGATTTGCAACGCAGCCAGGCGCTGCTGATCGGCGCTGGCGAGACCATCACCCTGGTCGCTCGCCATCTCCACGACCTGGGGGTGAAACGCATTGTCGTCGCCAACCGGACCCTGGAGCGGGCCAGCACCCTGGCCGAACAGTTTGGTGCCCATGCGGTGCTGCTGTCGGACATTCCCGCCGAACTGGTGCACAGCGACATCGTCATCAGTTCCACCGCCAGCCAGTTGCCGATCCTCGGCAAGGGCGCCGTGGAAAGCGCCCTGAAGCTGCGCAAGCACAAGCCGATTTTCATGGTGGACATCGCCGTTCCCCGGGACATCGAGCCGGAAGTCGGCGAGCTGGACGATGTTTACCTCTATAGCGTCGACGACCTGCACGAGGTGGTGGCCGAGAACCTCAAGAGCCGGCAGGGCGCGGCCCAGGCGGCGGAAGAGATGGTCAGCGTCGGCGCCGAGGACTTCATGGTGCGCCTGCGCGAGCTGGCGGCGGTGGATGTGCTCAAGGCGTATCGTCAACAGAGCGAACGCCTGCGCGACGAGGAGCTGCAAAAGGCCCAGCGCCTGCTGGCCAACGGTGGCAGTGCCGAAGAGGTGCTGGTGCAACTGGCCCGCGGCCTGACCAACAAGTTGCTCCACGCCCCCAGTGTCCAGCTCAAGAAGCTGACTGCCGAAGGCCGCCTCGATGCGCTGGCCATGGCCCAGGAACTCTTTGCCCTCGGTGAGGGCTCACCGGATAGCTTTTCGGATAAAAAACCGCAATGAAAGCGTCGCTGCTCAACAAACTGGACATCCTCCAGGACCGTTTCGAAGAATTGACCGCCTTGCTGGGCGATGGCGAAGTCATTGCCGACCAGAACAAATTCCGCACCTATTCCAAGGAATACGCGGAAGTCGAGCCGATTGTCGCCACCTATAAACAGCTGCTTAAAGTGCAGGGCGACCTCGAAGGCGCCCAGGCGCTGCTCAAGGACAGCGACCCGGACATGCGCGAAATGGCCGTGGAGGAAGTGCGCGAAGCCAAGGAGCAGTTGCTCGAACTGGAAAGCAACCTGCAACGCATGCTGCTGCCCAAGGACCCGAATGATGGGCGCAACGTGTTCCTCGAGATCCGTGCCGGCACTGGCGGCGACGAGGCGGCGATTTTTTCCGGCGACCTGTTCCGCATGTATTCGCGTTATGCCGAGCGTCGCGGTTGGCGCGTGGAGATCCTGTCGGAGAACGAAGGCGAGCACGGCGGCTATAAAGAAGTCATCGCCCGGGTCGAAGGCGACAATGTCTACGGCAAGCTCAAGTTCGAATCCGGCGCCCACCGCGTGCAGCGCGTGCCGGCCACCGAATCCCAGGGGCGCATCCACACCTCGGCCTGCACCGTGGCGATATTGCCCGAGCCGGACGAGCAGGAAGCCATCGAGATCAACCCGGCTGACCTGCGGATCGACACGTACCGTTCTTCGGGCGCGGGCGGCCAGCACGTCAACAAGACCGACTCGGCGATCCGCATCACCCACTTGCCCTCGGGCATCGTGGTCGAGTGCCAGGAAGAGCGTTCCCAGCACAAGAACCGTGCGCGGGCCATGGCCTGGTTGTCGGCCAAGCTCAACGACCAGCAGACCAGCGCCGCTGCCAACGCCATCGCCAGCGAACGCAAATTGCTGGTGGGCTCGGGCGATCGTTCCGAACGGATCCGTACCTACAACTTCGCCCAGGGCCGGGTCACCGACCATCGCGTCAACCTGACCCTGTATTCCCTGGACGAGATCCTGGCCGGCGGTGTCGATGCGGTCATCGAGCCGTTGCTGGCCGAATACCAGGCCGACCAGTTGGCGGCGATTGGCGAGTAAGCACAGGTGAATAAATGACCATCATCGCCAGTCTGTTACGCGCCGCCGAGCTGCCGGATTCGCCCACGCCACGGCTGGATGTCGAGTTGTTGCTGGCCGCTGCCCTGGGCAAGTCCCGCAGCTTCCTGCACACCTGGCCCGAGCGGATCGTGCCCAGCGAGGCGGCGCTGCTGTTCTCCGAATACCTGCGTCGCCGTCGCTCCGGCGAGCCGGTGGCCTACATCCTTGGGCAACAGGGTTTCTGGAAACTCGACTTGGAAGTCGCGCCCCATACGCTGATCCCGCGTCCCGACACCGAACTGCTGGTGGAAACCGCACTGGCCTTGCTGCCCGCGACACCGGCCCGGGTCCTGGACCTGGGCACCGGCAGCGGCGCGATTGCCCTGGCATTGGCCAGTGAGCGTGCGGCCTGGAGCGTCACGGCGGTCGACCGGGTGCTGGAGGCCGTGGCCCTGGCCGAACGCAATCGCCAGCGCCTGGCCCTGCGCAATGTCACGGTGTTGAGCAGCCACTGGTTCAGCGCCTTGGAGGGCGAGCGTTTCCAGTTGATCATCAGCAACCCGCCGTACATCGCGGCCAGCGATCCGCACCTGGCCGAGGGCGACGTGCGTTTCGAGCCGGCCAGTGCCTTGGTGGCCGGGCCGGACGGGCTCGATGATCTGCGCCAGATCGTGGCCCAGACGCCAGCGCACCTCGAACCGGGGGGCTGGCTGATGCTCGAGCATGGTTACGATCAGGCCGAGGCGGTGCGCGATTTGTTGGGTGCCCAGGGGTTTGTCGAGGTCCACAGCCGCAAGGACCTGGGGGGCCATGAGCGCATCAGCCTGGGGTGCCTGCCGTGCTGAACGATCAGGAGCTGTTGCGCTACAGCCGGCAGATTCTGTTGCAGCACGTCGACATCGATGGCCAATTGCGTCTCAAGCAAAGCCGCGTGTTGATCATCGGCCTCGGCGGGCTCGGCGCTCCAGTGGCGTTGTACCTGGCCGCCGCTGGCGTGGGTGAGATGCACCTGGCGGATTTCGACAGCGTCGACCTGACCAACCTGCAACGCCAGGTCATTCACGACACCGACAGCGTCGGCCTGAGCAAGGTCGATTCGGCGATGCGGCGCCTGGGGGCGATCAACCCCGAGGTTCGGTTGGTGCCTCACCGGGCCGCCATGGACGAAGACAGCTTGGCCGCTGCGGTCGCGGCGGTGGATGTGGTGCTCGACTGCTCGGACAATTTCTCGACCCGCGAAGCGGTGAACGCGGCCTGTGTCGCGGCGGGTAAGCCGCTGGTCAGCGGCGCGGCGATTCGCCTGGAAGGGCAGTTGTCGGTGTTCGACCCGCGTCGCCCCGAAAGCCCTTGCTACCACTGCCTCTACGGCCATGGCAGCGAAGCCGAGCTAACCTGTAGCGAAGCCGGTGTGATCGGGCCGCTGGTGGGGTTGGTGGGCAGTCTGCAAGCCCTTGAAGCCTTGAAGCTGCTGGTCGGTTTCGGCGAGCCGCTGGTGGGACGGCTATTGCTGATCGACGCCCTGGGCACGCGTTTCCGCGAATTGCGGGTCAAGCGCGACCCGGGGTGCAGTGTCTGTGGTGGCTCGCATGAATGACGCACCGGTGGGCGTGCTGGACTCGGGAGTCGGCGGGCTGTCGGTGCTGGGGGAGATCCGTCAGTTGCTGCCCGATGAGTCGCTGCTGTACGTGGCTGACTGTGGGCACATTCCCTACGGCGAGAAGAGCCCGGAATACATCCGACAACGTTGCGCGATCATTGCCGACTTTCTCTTCAGTCAGGGCGCCAAGGCGTTGGTGGTCGCCTGCAACACCGCTACGGTGGCCGCGGTCGCCGATCTACGGCGCGATTTTCCCCGCTGGCCGATCGTCGGCATGGAACCGGCGGTCAAACCGGCGGCCGCCGCAACCCGCAGCGGTATCGTCGGGGTGCTGGCGACCACCGGCACCTTGCAGAGCGCCAAATTCGCCGCCTTGCTCGACCGTTTCGCCACCGATGTGCGCGTCATCACCCAGCCGTGCCCGGGCCTGGTCGAGTTGATCGAAGCGGGGGACTTGCACAGCCAGGCCCTGCATCAACTGCTGCAACACTACGTCGAGCCGTTGCTTGCAGCCGGCTGCGATACGCTGATCCTGGGCTGCACCCACTATCCATTCCTCAAGCCTTTGCTCAAGGACATGATCCCAAGGCACATCAGCCTGATCGACACCGGCGCCGCCGTGGCCCGGCAACTTCAGCGCCTGTTGGCCGAACGTGGGTGGCTGGCAGAGGGGGCGCCCCATGAAACGCAATTCTGGACTAGCGCAGACCCCATACATTTGAGAAAAATCCTACCGCTGCTATGGCATTCGTCTGGCGTTGTGCGAAGCTTCGAACTGTAAGAAAAACGTGAAAATTGTGTGAAACGGGCTGAACTTCTGTTTTACCGCGGATTTCTATAGCTTTGTCTGTTTGTAACTAAACTAACTAAGTCTGTTCGCAAAGGATGTTCTAATGAAGCGCTTATTCTGCTTTGCCGCGTTTGCGGCTGCATTGCTGGGGCACACTTACACCGCTCAGGCGGCGGGTGTGGAGTTTGGGGTTGGCCAAACTAGTGACTCGACCATGACCTATCGCCTGGGCATGCAGTTCGACTGGGACAAGAGTTGGTGGCAGAGCGATGTCGGTCGCCTGACCGGCTACTGGAGCGGTGCCTATACCTACTGGGAAGGGGACGAGACGTCCAGCAACCATAGCCTGTCGTTCTCGCCGGTCTTTGTGTATGAGTTTTCCGGCCAGAACGTGAAGCCTTACATTGAGGCGGGGGTAGGTGTTGCGCTGTTTGCCAACACCGAGGTGGAAACCAACAAGTTGGGCACGGCCTTCCAGTTCGAGGACCGCATCGGTTTCGGCTTGCGCTTCAATGGTGGACATGAAGTGGGCATTCGCGCCACTCACTACTCCAACGCAGGTATCAAGTCGACCAACGACGGTGTGGAAAGCTACGCGCTGCACTACACGATGCCGCTGTAACACCTGAACAATTGTGGGAGCGAGCTTGCTCGCGATAGCGATAGACCAGCCACCCTGAAGTTGTCTGACTTACCGCTATCGCGAGCAAGCTCGCTCCCACAGGTTTTTTCGCCTACCGATACGCCGTCGCAATGCCCTGGCGCTCTTCCAGGCATTCCGGCGCGCCCATCTCGAACTCGCGGCAGATCAGCGGGCGCTTTTCGTAGATGGTGCACATCATGCTGTCGCGATCCAGGGCCGCGCACCAGCCGTCGTCGAGTCGCAGCATCACTTCCCCACCCCAGTCGTCCGTGTCGATAAAACGCTCCGGGACCCCGGTGTCGGTGATCAGCATCACCTCCAACTGGCAGCAGCACGCCGCGCATGTCGAGCAGGTGACGGCCGGTGCCGGCATTTCATGGAGGGGGATGGTTTTCATGGCGCGCAGTGTAAGGCAATCGGCGGCTCAGGGTTGTCCCTTGATCGGATAGCCGTTTTTTGCCTGGCATGAGTCGATGTCGGCCGGCAGGGTTTCGGTGGATGAAGGCAAGGGCCACAGGGCGCTCATGGACGCGATGGGAAGCGCGACTTCCCGGGGGCGTTCCACCAAGTGCTTCAGCACATGCCGCGCCGCTTCTTCTGGCGACCAGTGGGCCGGGAATGGTAAACAGTCGTCGGCCCCCAGCGATGGATCGTCGTAGCCAGGGTGCACCCAGGTCACATCAACGCCCGCAGACGCCAGCTCTGCTCGAGTCGATTCGAACAGATGGCGCATCCCGCCTCCACCCGCTTCGCTGTTCGAGGGCGGCAGATAAGTCGCCGGGCTGGCGATACCCACCAGATGAGGTTGGGTCCCGGCGCGCAACAAGGGCATGGCCACTTCGATGCAGAAACTGGCGGCCAGCAGGTTACTGCGCACGATATGCTCGATCAATGTGTGGTCAGTATGCTGTTGGTCAACGTACTCAGTCGTTCCAGCATTGAGGATCACCTGATCCAGGGCGCCCCATTGTCGGGTGATCTGTTCACCGATCTCGCGCACGGTCTGGCTATCGGTCAAATTGCCGGGCACGGTCAGCACTTGTCCTGGATAACGTACCGAAAGGGTTTCGCACGAGCGGGGCGAGTGTGAACTGACGGCCAAGTATGCACCTGTCTCAAGTATCGCTTCAGCCAACGAAGCGCCGATTCCATTGCCGGCCCCGGTGAGCCAATAACGCCGGGGCAGTCTTAAACCCATTCCGCACTCCTTTCGATTGCCTGACTGCTGATACACGACTTTCAGTAGAGTTCGTACGATTAGTACGACTATATGTTATCGGGTAAATATTGCATCCCGCGGCCTGGCAATTTTTATGTTCGCTAATCGCTCATCCCTTCAACGGCTGAGTCCTGTCGCGTCGGCAGGTTTCTGAACGCCGCCAGCGCACGGGCCCTGGACTCGCGCAAATCGACGATCGGTGCCGGATAATCCACTGCGCCAAACAAGCCGCCATGGGTGTTTGGGCTATGGACCTGTTGCCTGTCCAGATCGTTCAGTTCAGGTAACCAGTACTTGATGAACAGGCCCTCGCGGTCAAATTTTTCCGACTGGCTCAAAGGGTTGAAGATGCGGAACCAAGGCGCCGAGTCGGTACCGGTGGAGGCGCTCCACTGCCAGCCACCGTTATTGGCGGCCAGGTCGCCGTCGATCAGGTGCTGCATGAAAAAACGCTCGCCTTCACGCCAATCGATCAACAGGTTCTTGGTCAGGAACATGGCGACCACCATCCGCAAACGGTTGTGCATCCAGCCGGTTTCCAGCAATTGGCGCATGGCCGCATCGATAATCGGCAGGCCGGTGCGTGCCTGTTTCCATGCCTCCAGTTCGGTGGGGGCCTTGCGCCATGCCAGCGCTTCGGTTTCCGGGCGGAACGCGCAGTGGCGCGACACGCGTGGATAACCCACGAGAATGTGTTTATAGAACTCGCGCCAGAGCAATTCATTGATCCAGGTCACGGCGCCGGTGCTTCCACTCTCGAATTCACCCCGGTTGGCTTGCAGCGCGGCATGCAGGCACTGACGTGGCGACACCACCCCGGCTACCAGGTAGGCCGAGAGCTGGCTGGTGCCGGGCCGGGCCGGGAAGTCCCGCTCGTGCTGGTAATCGTCGAGGTGCTGGTCGACAAAACTGTCCAGGCGCCGTCGAGCTTCGGTTTCACCGGCGGGCCAGAGGGCGCGCAGTGCTTCGCTGGGCGGGGCGAATCCAGCGACCTGCGTCGGCACCGGATCGCGGGCAATGCCGGTGCGGGCCTGCTGGCGCGGTGTGGCGACCAGGCTCGGCAGCGAAACATGCAGACGGTTGTAGCAGACCTTGCGGAACTGACTGAACACCTGGAAATAATTGCCGCTCTTGGTCAGTACGCTGCCAGGCCTGAACAACAGTTGATCGAGGTGACGGTGAAGCTCGATGCCCTGATCATTCAATGCACGGGCGACTTCGCTGTCGCGTTGCGTTTCATTCAGGCCGTACTCTTCGTTGACATGCACGGCCCCAACGTTCAGTTCGCGACATAGCTTGAGCAGCACGTGCGGCGCCTGGTGCCAATGCGTTGCCTCGCGAATCAAGAGCGGGATGTTCAATTCATCCAGGGCCGCGCTCAATACGCCGAGGTTGCGCAGCCAGAAATCGATCTTGCACGCTGCGTCGTCATGGGCACGCCATTGTTCGGGGCTGGTCAGGTACACCGCCACGCAGGGCCCTTGGGCTGCGGCCGCCGCGAGGGCGGTGTTGTCGTGCAGGCGCAAGTCGCTGCGCAGCCAGATCAGTTGCAGGCTGTTTTCCATCTAAAGGAGTTCTCTGCGGCTCAGTTCGCGGTGAGCCGATAGCGGGTCTTCGGCCCAGGACAGGTCAATCATCGAAACGCCTGTGGATAACCGGGCGTGGTGGATCGACGCGGCCGGGCCGGCAATGATGATCGGGCAATCGATTCCACCCAGCAGCCTGGGCAGTTGGGACAGATTGATGGCGTGACTGGAATACAACAGGACGCCGCGAGCCTTGAGGCGTTCGACCGCCAGGGCCAGTTCGCCTGCCGGTAGCGGGCTGTCGAACACCTCCACCGGGCAATCGGCGCTGCTGGCCAGCCAGGCGGTGAGCCACAGGTGCGGTTCCTGGGGCAAGTCCGAATGATTGACCAGCAACAGTGGCGCACCGCGCAACTGACGGTTGTTGTGGTAGATCCGGCTGCCAAACTTGCTGCGCAGCCACGAGTACAGGAAGACCCGTTCCAGTTGCGCGCCAAACTGGCCTTGCCAGCGCGAGTGCAGCTCGGCCAGCAACGGCAAGAGCAATTGCTCGCACACGGTCCAGGGCGGATACAGCGCCATCGCTTGGTTGATCAGGTCATCGATCTGACGCTCGGCCAGTTGCGTCACCGCCAGCGCCAGGGTGTTGCGCTGACGCTGCCAATCGTTCTCCGGTGGCGGCGTGGGTGCTGTAGACAGCGGCGGTGTGTCCAGCAACGGCTTGATCTTGCTCACCGCGACGCCACGATCGATCCAAGTGAGGATGCTGCGGATCCGTTGCACGTGGTCGGCATTGAACAGTCGATGTCCCTTGGGCGTGCGGTGCGGCACGATCAGGCCGTACCGGCGCTCCCAGGCCCGCAACGTGACGGCGTTGACACCGGTCTGCCGGGCGACTTCGCGTATGGGCAGCCAGCCTTGCGCCAAGGCCTTGGCAAAGTCGGCCCCCAGGTCTTCGCGGGCGCTGGAATCGGGATCGTTGTTCATCAAATGGCGTTTCGCAAACTGAGGTTTTCCGGGTGCGGTTGCAGGTAGACCTGCTGCGCCAGGTAAGGGTCGGGGTGCTGGCGCAGGTGATGCTTGAGCAACGTCAGCGGCACCACCAGGGGCACGATGCCGAGGCGGTACTGCCCGATGAGGTGCTGTACCTCCTGCTTGTCGTCGGCGTCGATGGCGCGCTTGAGGTAACCGCTCAGGTGTTGCAGCACATTGGTGTGGGTGCGGCGGGTGGCGCATTTCTTCAAAGCGGCCATCAAGGCACTGAAATAGCGTGGACCCAGTTCATTGGGATCGGCCTTGCCCATGTCGCCCAGCAATTTGCCCAGGGCCTTGTACTGCTCGGGGTTGTGAGCCATGAGCAGGTATTTGTAGCGCGAGTGGAATTCGATCAGGTCGCGCCGGGTCAGGCCCTGGCGGCGCAAGGATTGCCAGGCGGCATAGGCAAACACCCGGGTCAGGAAGTTCTCCCGCAGGACCGGGTCGTTGAGGCGACCGTCTTCCTCCACCGGCAGATCGGGGTGACGTTCGCAAAAGGCCTGGGCATAGATACCGCGCCCGCCGCCCTCCTGGGGAACACCGTTGTGGTCATAGACCTTGACCCGCTCCAGTCCGCAGGATGGCGATTTCTGCATGAAGATGTAGCCGCAGAGGTCATCCAGTTCCCCGGCCATCTGCTGCCCATAGTCGGCCAATGGCCGGGTCACGTTGAGGTCGCGATTCACCGTACCGAGCGCCTCGGGGTGTTCAGGATTGCCCACCAGGCGAATCGGCTCCCGGGGAATGCCCAGGCCGATGGCGACTTCGGGACACACCGGCACGAAATCGAAGTAATCGATGAGGGTGCGGCTGCACAACAGCGATTGCTTGTGCCCGCCGTTGAAGCGAACTTCGTCACCCATCAGGCAGGCGCTGATGGCGATTCTGGGTTTGGCGATGGCTGCGCTGGGCATGGGCGACCTCTGATGGCTAATCTTGTACAAATTTATATTTATGTACAATATTTTCATCATAGGCCCCTATGTACACAAGTCAACCGGATTCATAGAGGGGCTGGGCGATGTCAGTGGGTGCCGCGGGCAGGCTGCTGTCTCTTTCGACAGCAGCGAAGAGCGATGGAATGGGGGGGACGCGATCTACTGCAGGCTTGCATGCAGGCGGCGTGCAGCCTCCTGGCCGCTGAGCCATGCACCTTCGACCCGGCCGGACAGGCACCAGTCACCACACACGTACAGCCCCAGGTCGGCATCGGCCAGGGCGCCCCATTCATGGCTGCCGGCGGGGCGGGCATAGAGCCAACGATGGGCCACGCTGAAGCTTGGTGCGGGCATCGCGCTGTGCAGCAGTTCGGCGAATGCACCGTGCAGGTGTTCGATCACCGCTTCCTTGGACAGGTCGATGTGCTGCCGGCTCCAGTCGCTGGTGGCGTGCAGTACCCAGGTGTCGAGCTTGCTGTCGCGTCCCGGTTTGCTGCGGTTGCGCGCCAGCCAGTCCAGGGGGCTGTCCTGTACGAAGCAGCCTTCCATGGACGTATCCAGCGGTGCTTCGAAGGCCAGGGCCACAGCCCAGGTCGGGTCCATCTTCACGCCGGCGGCCACGGCGGCCAGCTTCGGTACGGCCGCCAGCAAGGCGGTGGCCTGGGGCGCGGGCGTGGCGATCACCACGTGGCCGAAGGGGCCATGGGTGAAACCTTCCGCGTCCTGCAGATGCCAATGCTCCTGGCCGCGATACACCTCGGTGATCCGGCAGGAAAACTGCACCTGCAGTTTGTCGAGCAAGGCGCGGGTGATGGCGCTCATGCGCGGGGTGCCGACCCAGCGAGTCTGTTCGTCCGGCGATGGGCTCAGTTGCCCATTCTGGAAGTTGTAGAGCTGCGGGTTCCATTCCGCGGCCCAGCCGTTGGCTTGCCAGCGCTGGACCTCTGTGACAAAGCGGCGATCGCGGGCAGTGAAATACTGCGCGCCCATGTCCAGTGCGCCGGCGTCGCTGCGCTTGCTCGACATGCGTCCGCCACTGCCGTGGCTTTTATCGAAGAGTTGAACGTTATGCCCGGCCTCCGTCAGGGCCTGGGCGGCTGAAAGTCCGGCGATGCCGGTGCCGATGATCGCGATAGGTACAGTCATGAGGGCCTCGTTTACCTTTCTGTACAGACTACGCCGTCGTTTAAACCTGTACAATTTGGGTTTTTGGTATAAGTTTTACCGTTCGCGTTTGGACAGCTTGTCCTATTGTTAAACACAGACCCTGTCCGATACGAAAAATCCCTGCCTATAAAAATAGACTAATGGGCCGGGTAAAACGCGATGCGAGGAACATCTCATGCACATATTGCTGACCGGCGGTACTGGTTTGATCGGACGTCAGCTCTGCCGCCTCTGGTTGCAGCAGGGGCATCGCCTGACGGTATGGAGTCGCCGACCCGAAGAAGTGGCGAAAATCTGCGGGACATCGGTGCGTGGCGTGGCGAGGCTCGACGAAATCCATGAGCCGGTGGACGCGGTGGTCAACCTCGCCGGCGCCCCCATCGCCGACCGCCCCTGGAGCCACAAACGCAAGATGTTGTTGTGGAGCAGTCGTGTCACGTTGACGGAAGTCTTGCTGGCGTGGCTGGAGCGTTGCGAGCAGAAACCGCAGGTGCTGATTTCCGGTTCCGCGGTGGGCTGGTACGGCGACGGTGGCGAGCGTGAATTGACCGAGGAATCGGGACCGGTGAGTGAAGATTTCGCCAGCCAGTTGTGCATCGCCTGGGAAGAAACCGCGCAACGGGCCGAGGCCTTGGGCCTGCGCGTGGTGCTGGTGCGTACCGGTCTGGTCCTGTCCGCCGAGGGCGGCTTTTTGTCGCGGCTGCTGTTGCCATTCAAGCTCGCCCTGGGCGGGCGTATCGGCAATGGTCGGCAGTGGATGCCGTGGGTTCACATCGACGATCAAATCGCCCTGATTGATTTTCTTCTGCACCGCACCGATGCCAGCGGTCCTTATAATGCGTGCGCGCCGAACCCGGTGCGCAACCGCGATTTTGCCAAGGCCCTGGGGCGTGTATTGCATCGGCCGGCCGTGGTGCCAATGCCGGAGCTTGCGCTGAAGGTCGCGCTGGGGGAATTGTCCTTGCTGTTGCTCGGCGGCCAGCGCGCCACGCCGGCCCGATTGCAGGCGGCGGGTTACACATTCCGGTTCACTGATTTGCCTGCGGCCCTGGAAGACTTGTCCAGCCGCCTTTGAAATAGGACGTTGCATGACCGATCACGCGTTGCTTCTGGTGAATCTGGGTTCGCCTGCCTCCACCTCGGTGGCCGATGTGCGCCGCTACCTCAATCAATTCCTGATGGACCCGTATGTCATCGACCTGCCATGGCCGGTGCGGCGCTTGCTGGTGTCGCTGATCCTGATCAAGCGCCCCGAGCAGTCGGCCCACGCCTACGCCTCGATCTGGTGGGAAGAGGGGTCGCCGTTGGTGGTGCTCAGTCGCCGGCTGCAACAGGCCATGACCGCACAATGGGCCCAGGGCCCGGTGGAACTGGCGATGCGTTATGGCGAGCCGTCCATTGAGTCGGCGCTGGTGCGGCTGGCGAGTCAGGGGCACAAGAAGATCACGTTGGCGCCGTTGTATCCGCAGTTCGCCGACAGCACCGTGACCACAGTGATCGAGGAGGCCAAGCGGGTCGTGCGGGAAAAGAAACTCAATGTGCAGTTTTCGATCCTCCAACCGTTCTACGATCAGCCCGAATACCTCGACGCCCTGGTGACCAGCGCCAAGCCGTACCTGATGCAGGAACACGATCATCTGTTGTTGAGTTTCCACGGCTTGCCGGAACGGCACCTGACCAAGCTCGACCCGACGGGATTTCATTGCTTCAAGGATGCCGACTGCTGCAAGAATGCGCCGCCGGAGGTCATGGCGACCTGTTACCGCGCGCAATGCATCCGCACTGCCGAACTGTTTGCCCAACGCATGGGGCTGGCAGATGGCAAATGGTCGGTGTCGTTCCAGTCGCGCTTGGGGCGTGCCAAGTGGATCGAGCCCTACACCGAGGCGCGCCTGGAGGAGCTGGCCAAAAGCGGCGTGAAGAAAGTGCTGGTGATGTGCCCGGCGTTCGTGGCCGACTGCATTGAAACCCTGGAGGAAATCGGCGATCGCGGGCGCGAGCAATTCCGCGCGGCAGGGGGGGAGGAGTTGGTGCTGGTGCCTTGCCTCAATGATGAGCCGCAGTGGGCACAGGCGTTGAGTACTCTCTGCGAACGGGCTCCGATAGCGTTGTGAGGTTCAAGGGCCTCATCGCGAGCAAGCTCGCTCCCACATGGAATCTGCGGTGTACACAAATGTTGTGACCACTCAAGATCCACTGTGGGAGCGAGCTTGCTCGCGATGGCTATCAGGCTGACAACAAAGCCTTCAAGCTTGAGTCAGATCAGCGGCTCATCCGCCTTCTTCTGCTTCCAGCCGTCATTGCCCGGCAGCAGCAGGTTCAGCGCGATCGCCACCACCGCGCACAACGCGATGCCTTTGAGGCCGAAGTCGTCCGGGCCGGTGCCGGTGCCCACCAGCACGCCGCCGATGCCGAACACCAGCGTCACCGAAACGATCACCAGGTTGCGCGCCTCGCCCAGGTCGATCTTGTGGCGGATCAGCGTGTTCATGCCCACCGCCGCAATCGAACCGAACAACAGGCACAGGATCCCGCCCATCACCGGCACCGGGATGCTTTGCAGCAGCGCGCCGAACTTGCTGATGAACGCCAGGCTGATGGCAAAGATCGCCGCCCAGGTCATGATCTTCGGGTTGTAGTTCTTGGTCAGCATCACCGCGCCAGTCACTTCGGCGTAGGTGGTGTTGGGCGGGCCACCGAACAGGCCGGCGGCGGTGGTGGCAATGCCGTCACCGAGCAGGGTGCGGTGCAGGCCGGGTTTCTTCAGGTAGTCGCGACCGGTCACGCTGCCCACGGCAATCACGCCGCCGATGTGTTCGATGGCCGGCGCCAGGGCGACCGGCACGATGAACAGGATCGCCTGCCAATTGAACTCCGGTGCGGTGAAGGCTGGCAGGGCGAACCAGGGGGCGGCGGCGATTTTCGCGGTGTCCACGACCCCGAAGAAAAACGCCATGGCAAAGCCCACCAGCACGCCGGAAATGATCGGCACCAGGCGGAAAATGCCCTTGCCGAACACCGCCACGATCAGGGTGGTGAGCAGGGCCGGCATCGAGATCATCATCGCGGTCTGATAATGAATCAGCTCGGTGCCGTCGCCGGCCTTGCCCATTGCCATGTTGGCGGCAATCGGCGCCATGGCCAGGCCGATGGAAATGATCACCGGACCGATGACCACTGGCGGCAGCAGTCGGTCGATGAACCCGGTGCCCTTGATCTTCACCGCCAGGCCCAGGAAGGTGTAGACGAAACCCGCCGCCATCACCCCACCCATGGTCGCGGCCAGGCCGAACTGGCCCTTGGCGAGGATGATCGGGGTGATGAAGGCAAAGCTCGAGGCCAGGAACACCGGTACCTGGCGCCCGGTGACGAGCTGGAACAGGATCGTTCCCAGGCCGGCGGTGAACAGCGCCACGTTAGGGTCCAGCCCGGTGATCAGCGGCATCAATACCAGCGCGCCGAAGGCCACGAACAGCATCTGCGCGCCGGACAGGATCTGGCGCCAGAGCGGATCGTTGAACTCATCCTGCATGCTCAAGCGTCCTTCTGCTTGGTGCCGAAGATCTTGTCGCCGGCATCGCCCAGGCCCGGGATGATGTAGCCATGCTCGTTGAGTTTCTGGTCGATGGACGCGGTGTAGATGGTCACATCCGGGTGGGCGTCCTGCACGGCCTTGATGCCTTCGGGAGCGGCGACCAGCACCATGGCGCGGATGTCCCGGCAACCGGCCTTTTTCAACAGGTCGATGGTGGCGACCATGGAGCTGCCGGTGGCGAGCATCGGGTCGATGATCATCGCCAGGCGCTCGTCGATTTCCGGCACCAGTTTTTCCAGATAGGTGTGGGCTTGCAGGGTCTGCTCGTTGCGAGCCACGCCCACGGCGCTGACCTTGGCCCCCGGGATCAGGCTCAGTACGCCTTCGAGCATGCCGATGCCGGCGCGCAGGATCGGCACCACGGTGATTTTCTTGCCGGCGATTTTCTCGACCTGGACCGTACCGGCCCAGCCATCGATTTCGTAGGACTCCAGCGGCAGGTCCTTGGTGGCTTCGTAGGTGAGCAGGGCACCGACTTCCTGGGCCAGTTCACGGAAGTTCTTCGTGCTGATATCGGCGCGGCGCATCAGGCCGAGTTTGTGTCTGATCAGCGGATGGCGGATCTCGAGGATGGGCATGGGGAAGGCTCCGGCGGCGGGCAAAAAAACCGGCCTAGATTAATCTATCCGAGGGTGTTGTCCTATAGACAATACAGAACGTTAGTCCACAAACGCTTGATCTGGCCGGGCGGGATGCGTACCTTTGCCGGCTTTTCCGAACCCTGCCACCCCTGGAGAGCGCCATGTCCGCTGATCTCGAGCATATCCGTCAAATCATGCGAGAGGCTGACTGCCTGTACACCGAAGCCGAAGTCGAAGCGGCCATCGCCCGTGTCGGTGCGCAAATCAACGAGCAACTGGCCGATGCCAATCCGGTGGTGTTCTGCGTCATGAACGGCGGGCTGATTTTCTCCGGCAAACTGCTGACCTATCTGAACTTCCCCCTGGAAGCGTCCTACCTGCACGCGACGCGTTATCGCAACGAAACCAGCGGTGGCGACCTGTTCTGGAAAGCCAAGCCGGAAGTCTCGTTCATCGACCGCGACGTGCTGATCATCGACGACATCCTCGACGAAGGTCACACCCTGGGCGCGATCATCGACTTCTGCAAACACGCTGGCGCCCGCGCCGTGCACACCGCCGTGCTGATCGACAAGGACCACGACCGCAAGGCGCGGCCGGACTTGAAAGCCGATTTCGTCGGCCTGCCGTGTATCGACCGCTACATTTTCGGCTATGGCATGGACTACAAAGGTTACTGGCGCAACGCCAATGGCATTTTCGCCGTCAAGGGGATGTAATCGATGACTCGCTCAAGTTTTCTGGACCAAGCGTTGTTCGATGAGTTGGCCGAGAAAGCCGCGGCCAGTCCTCGCGGACGACAGCACCATAACTTCCATGAGATGGATGAGCCGTGCCACCGCATGGCGGTTGGCTTGCAGCCTTGCACCTACATCCCGCCGCACCGCCACCTGAGCGCCGATAAGGCGGAAACCTTGCTGGTGCTCAAGGGGCGGTTGGGGGTGTTGATTTTCGACGAGGCCGGTGCGGTGGTGGACAAGCGCATCCTGCAGGCCGGTGGCGATTGCCTCGGTGTCGACCTGCCCTCTGGCGTGTATCACGGGTTGGTGGTGCTGGAAGCCGACAGCCTGATGTTCGAATGCAAGGCCGGTCCCTACCGGCCCGTGGGCGAGGGCGAACTGGCTCACTGGGCGCCCCGTGAAGGCGAGGCGGGCGTGGCCGAGTACCAGGCCTGGATGCGTGCTCAGTTCGACTGAGCACCGAATCACCGGCAGCGGAGGTTTTGTGGCGAGGGAGCTTGCTCCCGTTTGGGTGCGTAGCACCCACCTGCAATTGGGGCTGCTGCGCAGCCCAGCGGGAGCAAGCTCCCTCGCCACAGTTCAAGCAAGTCTTGGATGAGCGGTGCTGCCGCCGGCCAACCATTGCTCGCTCTTGACCCGCGCCTGCTCCAGGGTCTGCACATACGCCAATTGCCGCTGTTCGCGATGAATGCCGGCGCGGCGCAGTTTCAGGCGCACCCTGGGCGCGGTCGCCACCAGGATCAGGCCGATGCCGTGCTTGCGGTAATCCTTCAGGATATTTTCAAACGCAGCCAGCGCCGTCATGTCCAGCATGGGCACGGCACTCATTTCCACGACCACCACCCGAACGCCCGGGTCGAACCGGCGCAACACATCCAAGGCTTTTTCCGCCGCGCCAAAGAACAACGGTCCACGAATGGCGTAGCAGCGAACGTGCTCGGGCATGTCCAGCAGGGCCTGGTGAAAATGGCGCGGCAACTCGGCGCTGTCGGTCAATTCGCTCATGCGCTTGATGAACAGCCCGGCGGCCAGCAGCAGGCCGACGGCGACGGCCAGGACCATGTCGAACAGCACCGTCAGGCCCAGGCAGGTCAGCAGCACCAGCACGTCGCTGCGCGGGGCGATGCGCAGGGTGTGTAGCACATGCCCGGCTTCGCTCATGTTCCAGGCGACCATCACCAGTAGCGCGGCCAGTGCGGCCATCGGCAAGTAACTGAACAGCGGCGCCAGCAGCACAATCGCCACCAGCACCACGAGGCTGTGGATGATCGCGGCCAGCGGTGAAAAGGCACCGCTGCGCACATTGGTAGCGCTGCGGGCAATGGCGGCGGTGGCGGTGATGCCACCGAACAGCGGCGCCACCAGGTTGCCCAGGCCCTGGCCCATCAGCTCGGCATTGGGATCGTGCTTGCTGCCGGTCATGCCGTCCGCCACCACCGCGCACAACAGTGATTCGATGGCACCGAGCATGGCGATGGCAAAGGCGGGTGCCAGCAATTGGCGGATCAGGTCATAGGACAGGATCAACGGATGACCCTGGCTGTCCGGCAGGTTCCAGGGCCAGTCGAAGCTGGGTAGGAAGGGCGGGATGCCCGGATGAGCGATGCCATCGACGACATAGCTGAAACGTTCGCCCAGCGTCGCGATCGGCCATCCGCCATGCTCCATCGCCAGCCCCAGCAACGTGCCCACCAGCAACGCCACCAGATGTCCGGGCACCCGTGGCACCCAGCGCGGCCAGGCAATCAGCACCGCCAGGCACACGGCCCCGATGACCCCATCGCCGAGACGGGCGCCGGGCAGCGCCACGATCAATTCGCCCAGCTGTTCGATGTAGTGTCTGGCATGGCCTGCGGTGGTCAGCCCCAGCAGATCCTTCAGTTGCAACGTGGCGATGACCACGCCGATGCCCGCAGTGAAGCCGAGGATGACCGGATAGGGAATGTACTGGATCAAGCGGCCGGCGCGTAACAGGCCCAGGGCGATCAGGATCAGGCCGGCGAGCATGGTGCACAGCAGCAGGCCGCCCAGGCCGTATTGTTGGGTGATGGGCAGCAGGATCACCACGAACGCCGCTGTCGGGCCGCTCACGTTGAAACGCGAGCCGCCGGTGAGGGCGATCAGCGGTGCCGCCACCAACACCGTGTACAGGCCGTTCTGCGGCGGCACGCCGACGGCAATCGCCAGGGCCATGGCCAGGGGGATGGCGATAATGCCGACGGTCAGCCCGGCCACCAGATCGCCGCGCAGGCGTTCCAGGGTGTAGCCGGCACGCCAGGCCTGGCGCCAGGCGGCGAATAGCGGTGGGGCGGAGAAAGCCATGAATACTCCTCGCAAGGGGGGGCAGGCACTGGCCGTGGCGAGGGAGCTTGCTCCCGCTCGAGTGCGTAGCGCTCGCAATATCCTGGGGCGGTTGCGCCACCCAGCGGGAGCAAGCTCCCTCGCCACAAAGGCAGGCGCCAGTGAGATCGACGCTGGTGGCCTCTTTGAGTATGCCGCGCCCGCTGTCCGAATGTATTGATCCGGATCGCTTATTTTTACTGTTCGTGCTCATGCTAGAGTGCCCGGTCAAGATTCTGGAGGTTGTCATGCGTGTATCGATCCGCCGCTGCGCCACTTCACTGCTGATCGCCAGCCTGCCCTTGACGGCCGTGGCCGCGCCGATGCACAGCCAGTTCCTGCCGCCGGATGACCTGGTGGTGCGCCAGGAACAGCCCGAACAGCAGCAGTTGCTGCAAGTGACCGAGTATTCGGTGGTGCTGGGGAACCAGCGCCAGTCCAACCAGCAACCGATCCCGGTCACTTCGCCCTTGCTGGTTCGTCTCAAGGGCAAGTCCTTGAACAAGGGGGCGACCATCAGCCAGGTGATCCTCAACTTCGACGGCGAAAGCAAAAGCTTGAAGAAACCGGTCTTCGACGAGGCGAGCAAGACCCTGACTCTGTCTTATCCACAGGCCCAGTACCGGGTGGTCATCGATCTGTTGCGCAACAACACGGTCTACGTGCAGTTCCTCACCTACGCCAACGGCCATATCTGGGCCGACCTGCACACCGGCATCGAACGCCCGCGTTGAGCCCCGAGGCCTGCCGGGGGTAAACTGCCCGCCCCCCGTGAAATGTGCGAGTTGGAGCCGGCAATGCGTAAAGACAAGAAACAAGTGATTGGCGACGAGATTGGCGACGAGCAGATCAAGCTGTTCCTCAATTTCGAACCGGTCGATGCCACTTCGCCGTCGTTGCACAAACTGATCAAGGCCTACCGTGGCCTGCGGGTCGATGATTTCGAGCGTTTCCTGACGTTCTTCGTCGAGGCCGGCCATGACCTCGACGGCAAGGATGAGCACGGCAACGATTTCGTTGCGCTGATCCAGGACCAGCGCAATGCCGAGGAATACATCGAATTGATCAACAAGGCGCGCCGCTGAATTGAACCCCTGTCAACGCTCTTCGGAGCGTTGAATCGTTCGGGGCGATGCAACTAATTCTTCTTCTGCAAGTTGCTCCGAAAGGTTATGTCACTATTCGGGCTGTTTTGTTTTGTTTGAATTTCCATTACTTTTGCGTCGAAGCCAAGTGGCTTTGATGTCATCGTTTAAATGGAGTTGTATTCATCATGGAAGATCAAAAGAAGTGCATCGCCGGGGTGTTGTTGTCCCTGGCGGCGTGTCTGGCAAGTTCAGCTTCCAGTGCGCGGGATGAAATTGTCAATGTCGAAGTCTATAACGCAACCGCCGCCGTCATTGTTCCCGGCAGCGATTTTACCTGGACGCAGAATCCGGCCAATGCAGGCCACAGCTTTGTGATAAACCCGGGCGAGAGCCAGGAATTAACCTACTACCTGCCCCAGTCGCGCGCCGAGCGAGAGGCCTTCAGCTATAGGCAAGGCAGCCGAACCTGTCATTTCAGCTTTGGACATGTCCCAAGGGCACCGGGCAATGATAAAGAGGCAATGCCTTATCATCGCTGGGTCAAGGCGGAACCGGCGGGTTTCTGTGTCGCGGAATTGTTTTATGTTGAAGATGATGACGACTATGTCAGTCACGGTGGAACACGCATCAAATTCAGCATGAACTAACACCGAGGAAATAAAAAAGCCTCCCGTCTGCACGGGAGGCTTTTTATATGAGTGGCAAGGCGTCAGGCGTAACTTTGAGCCTTGCTGTCTTCAACCAACTCCAGCGCAATGTTGTTCTGCGCGTTGATCTTGCGATACAGCGCCGCGTCGGCTTCCAACACTTTTTCCCGGGCCGGGAATATCTCTGCGAGCTTGCCAGCCCACTCGCCCTTGGCCTTGTCCGGGAAGCAGCGCTCGATCAGTTCCAGCATGATCGATACGGTCACCGAAGCACCCGGCGATGCGCCAAGCAGGGCGGCGAGGGTGCCGTCCTTGGCCGCCACCAGTTCGGTACCGAACTGCAGGACGCCACCTTTCTTCGGGTCTTTCTTGATGATCTGCACCCGCTGGCCGGCCACTTCCAGGCGCCAGTCTTCGGCTTTCGCCTCGGGGTAGAAGCGACGCAGGGATTCCAGGCGCTGCTCCATGGACTGCATGACTTCGCTGATCAGGTACTTGGTCAGGTCCATGTTGTCCCGGGCCACGGCCAGCATCGGGCCGATGTTGCCGGCGCGTACCGACAGCGGCAGGTCCATGATCGAACCGTGCTTGAGGAACTTGGTGGTGAAACCGGCGTATGGCCCGAACAGCAGGGATTTCTTGCCGTCGACCACGCGGGTGTCCAAGTGTGGCACCGACATTGGCGGCGAGCCCACGGCGGCCTGGCTGTAGACCTTGGCCTGATGGTGCTTGACCACTTCCGGGTTGTCGCAACGCAGCCACTGGCCGCTGACCGGGAAGCCACCGAAGCCCTTGCTTTCCTCGATGCCCGAGGCTTGCAGCAGCGGCAAGGCCGCGCCGCCGGCACCGAGGAACACGAACTTGGCGTCGACTTCGCGGGTGCTGCCGGAATTGACGTCCTTGATGCTCACGGTCCAGCCGCTGCCGTTGCGCTTGAGACCGGTGACGCGCTTGCAGTATTTGACCTGGGTGTCCGGGGCGCTGGTCAGGTGCTTGAGCAACTGATTGGTCAGGGCGCCGAAGTTGACGTCGGTCCCGTTCATGACGCGGGTGGCGGCGATGACTTCATCGTCCGGCCGGCCAGGCATCATCAACGGCATCCACTCGGCCATCTGGCCTTTGTCTTCGGTGTATTCCATGTCGGCGAAGGCGTGATGCTGGCGCATCAGCTCGAAGCGCTTCTTCAGGAACGCCACGCCTTTCTCACCCTGTACGAAACTCAGGTGTGGCACCGGGGCGATGAAGGACTTGGAGGAGCCGAACGTGCCTTTGCGGGTCAGGTACGTCCAGAACTGCTTCGACACTTCGAACTGGGTGTTGATGTGCACGGCTTTCTTGATGTCGACCGTGCCGTCGGCCGCCTGGGGTGTGTAGTTGAGCTCACACAGCCCGGCGTGACCGGTACCGGCGTTGTTCCACGGGTTGGAACTCTCCGCGGCACCGGAGTCCATCAGCTCGACGACTTCCAGCGAGATCGCGGGGTCGAGCTCCTTGAGCAGCACGGCCAGGGTGGCACTCATGATGCCGGCCCCTACCAGAACTACATCGACTGCTTCGTTATGCGCCATTTAACGCGTCTCCAAAATCTGCAGCACCAAATTGTCGGCATAGCGGCCAGGAGTGGCGGGGCAGGTCAGTTGAGCCCCAGTTATCCATGGCCAGGATCGCCATGTCCGAATCTTCGCAATTTTTCGCACCTACTGCGGATGCATGCAGCCTGGCTTCAAGAGTCACATGAACTCATTTAAGCGCCGGGCGGGCAATTCGACTTATGGCCGAGACATCCGTTCGTGCAACCAAATCCGTAGCGGACAGGCTTCAGGCGCCAGTTCTTGAGCGATATCCGGTCCTGTGTCGTTGGGCTGTTCCAGACGCTAATGGTGCTTGTTCAGACGCAAAACTCTTCATTTGCTCGCCACACTCTCGTGAAGTTGTGAAAACCCGTTTTTTCACGCTCTTTTGAAGACGTGAACCTCAAAAAAGGGCTGTCCCAGCCTGGCACCGTGCCCGGTTTGGTTGCCCCCATGTAGTACATGACAGGCAAAACAGGCAGACAGCTCAGTGACCGAGCGTAATGACAGCTCTGCAGATTCGCGAAAAGTGGTGATTTGCCTGGAGAACAGCAAGCGCGCCAGCTTCACTCGATCTGTGTGGGCGGCTCTCTGTGGGCGGTGCGGGGTGCCAATACCAGCGCATCAGCGGTGTTGCGAGGCCCGATCAGGAGACGTCCTTATAATCGGGGGGAGATTGTATCGAAGAAACGCAGGGAAATGGTCGTGTTTAATGACTTTTATTAGCCGTCCGGTCAGATGGTCAACAGTTGCCGGTTGCGTGCGCGGGCACGAAGCGGTTGTACGCGGGCGCTGGCGGGCAATGGCTGGTGCAACCAGTTGAGGCGGATTTCGTCGATTTCCACCCAGCCCTCGCCCATGGGTTGCAGGCTGCACTGCTTGAAGGCCTGGCAACGGCCGTTGCGATCGAGCAGGGCGAAGCTGCGGTGATGGGGACGCGGGGTGAACAGGGAAATGAGGAAGCGCATGAGCGGATACCGGGTCAGGGAGCTTGGAGCAAGCCTGACAGCGGGCCATGACATGCCGGTGTAAGGACCGTGACAATGGGGTGACAGGAACCGGCAATCACGGCCTGTGTCAGACATTTCAGTATTCATCGCAAGGCGCTAGTTCACGGCGATGGCGCACCGCTATACTGCCGGCCTGTTTGTGCCCGATTCTGGAGAGAAGAGCATGTTGCAACGCCTGTTGTTCGGTTTGATCGCCGTGACCAGTCTGACCCTCGTCGGCTGCGCCCACAGCCCGCAACAACTTAACCCGGAGCCCAAGCTCAATGCCCAACTGGCGCCCGTGGGGCGTGGCCAGCCAGTGGTGGTGCGGGTCGTGGACGGTCGTCCGTCGCCGACGCTCGGCACCCGTGGTGGGCTGTACCCGGAAACCAGCGTGATCACGGTGCAGGGTGCGCAGATCCTGCCCAAGCTGCAGGCCCAGGCTGAAGCGGCGGTGCGTTTGCTGGGCTTCACGCCGACCGCCAATGCCTTGAATGCACCGCAACTGACCGTGACCCTGGCCGAGCTCAAGTACCAGTCGCCCAAGGAAGGCATGTACGTGACCGAAGCCACCATCGGCGCGACCTTCCGCTCCGACGTGCAGAACGCCAACCGCCGCTACAGTGGGCGTTACGGGGCGTCCCTGGACCAGCGTTTCGGCATGGCGCCTAACCAGGACACCAACACCAAGCTGGTCAGCGACGTGTTGAGCGATGCCCTGACCCGGCTGTTCAAGGACCCGACCATTGGCCAGGTGCTGGCTGAGTAAGCATCAAGTCCTGTAACCCCTGTGGGAGCGAGCATGCTCGCGATAGCGGTGGATCAGCCAACATCGAGATGGCTGACACTCAGCCATCGCGAGCAAGCTCGCTCCCTCAGTTTTTAGGCGGCCTGGGAATAGAATTCCAGCACGCTGATCCCGGTCAGCAGGTCTGTCTCAGGCAGGTCGGCATGTTGATGGCCGCCGAGGGCGCAGTACACCAGCCAATGGCGGTCCTGCACGTTGAAGGACAGGCTGCCGACGAGGTTCTGTTGTTCGTCGCTTGGGCTGATGAGATAGAGGCGATCCTGGTTTTCGGCGTGCAGCATGACGGGTTCCGTGCGGGTTTGAAGGGCGACAGAGTGGCCTAATCAGATGACGAAACCGTGACGGGGGAAATTAACCCCAAGGCTTGATTGCAAAGCCTGTGGCGAGGAAGCTTGCTCCCGCTGGGCTGCGCAGCAGCCCCCGACTAGCGTCTCGGTGTGTCAGGTTAATCGTGCAAGCTTTTTTTGGGACTGCTGCGCAGTCCAGCGGGAGCAAGCTCCCTCGCCACGAATTCACCAGGCTATTATCCCAGCCGTTCGTTACTGGTCGGAAAAAACGGTGCAGGGCGGCAGGCTTTCGGTAGAATCCGCGCCCTGTTCGTAGGCCATGGGCGTGTCTGCCCTGTCCGTTTTTCGCTTGAGGTTCGTGATGTCGCTGCATCTGTTTTCGTTGTTCGCCGCCCACCCCGCCAAACTGATCAACCTGCTCGCGTTGCTGTTTGCCTGCCCGGGCGGCTGGGTACTGCACGCGACGCGTCGCCGTGAACAACGGGCGCGAGCCTGCCTGCAAGCACGCAATGGCGATGGCAATGGCGAGGAGCGCTTCGAAGCCTTGCTGGACCTGGCCACCCAGCGCATGAACCGGTTTTTCTATCGGTTCGGCTTTGGCTGCCTGGCGCTGGCGTTGCTGGTGTCGTGGATCAGTACGCAGTTCTGACTGCGTAGCCGTGGCGAGGGCGCTAGCAGCGCAAGCGAGGGCCGCCAGGCAAACGTGCTTTTGTGGCGAGGGAGCTTGCTCCCGCTGGGCTGCGAAGCAGCCCCCTCTTGAACGGTCAACCCCAAGGTTCTGACTAACCGCAAGCCCGTTTTGCGATTGCTGCGCAATCGAGCGGGAGCAAGCTCCCTCGCCACAGGAAACCCGTGTCCATCGCTTAAAGCGCCAACCCCGCCTTGACCCGATACTGATTACGCACCGGTGTCGCATATTGCAGCACCAGGAACGGCCGGTGTTCCGGCGGGCAAGCGTCCAGCCGGCGCTGCCATTCTTCCTGGGCCTTGGCCAGTTCATCGGCACCAAACACCTCGGCCGCCGTCGGCACCTGCAACTGCGGGTCGGCGTCGGCCCATTGGGCGTAAGCCAGGTAATGCACCGGGAACAGGCGATAGCCGCCGAGAATCTGCCGGTCCATTTCCAGGGCCAATTGCTTGGTGTCCTCGAACAGCTCGGTGATGGGCGCGGCGAAGTTCACGTGGACCCGGCCCTTGTAGCCGGTGATGCCCTTGGCGATGCTCACGTCGTCCTCGCCCGGTGCCTTGGTGTAGGTGCCGGTGGTGGCGCGGATGTACAACTCGCGGGCCTTGGCCTGGTCGCACGGGTCGTATTCATAGCTGATCGACACCGGCGTGAGGTTCAGCGACTGGATCACCTCGCCGAACGGTTCGTCCTTGCGGCTCATGTGGAACATCTTGAGGATCGCCGATTCGGTCCGGTCGTCACCGTCCTTGGCCCGCCCTTCGGCCTGGGCGATCCAGATCGAGGCGCAGTCGTTGCGGATCGAGTGATTGATGTACGCCGACAACAACTGATACGCCGCCATTTTTTCCCGCCGTCCGGTGATGGAGCGGTGCACGATGAAGCTCTTGTTCAGGCGCATCAGGTCGCTGACAAAAGGCTTTTGCAGCAGGTTGTCGCCAATGGCGATGCGCGGCGTCGGCAGGCCGGCGTGGTACACGGCGTAGTTGACGAAGGCCGGGTCCATCACGATATCGCGGTGGTTGGCGATGAACAGGTACGCGCTGCCGGACTTGAATTGCTCCACGCCGGTGTAGGTCACGCCATCGGTGGCGCGCTCGATGGTGTGGTCGACGTAGAACTCCACCTTGTCCTGCAAAGTGGCGACCGACGTCACACCGGCGAACTCACGGCGCAATCTTTGCGCTATAAGGGGTTTGAGCATCCAGCCGAAGGCGCCGGCCAGGCGTGGGAAGCGGAAGTGGGTGAGGATATCTAGAAACGCCTTGTCGCCGAGCAGCCGTGCCAGCACCGCTGGGACTTCGCTGTCGTCGTAAGGTCGGATGGCATCGAATTCGCCCATCATGCTCTCTTGTTGGAAACGGCTAGGGTAAGTAAAGGTTCGATCGAAAAAACGACGGGGCATGGCCTGGAAGATAAGCCAGACGAAAATAGCCCTGCAAATAGACCGGCGATTATACGCACAAGTCACTTGGGAGACCGCGATGCTGGAGCAGGCTCATTATGATTGTCCCTATTGCGGGGAGAATGTGGAGACAACTGTGGACTTGTCCGGCGGCGACCAGACCTACATCGAGGACTGTCAGGTGTGCTGTCGACCGATCACCTTTGTGCTGCAGGTCCATGGCGAGGAATGGCATCTGGAAGTCTTCAGCGAAAACGAATGATGGGGCGCCCATGCAGCGAATCTACGAACTGGAAAACCTGATGGAAGGCGAGTTGTTGCAAGGGATGCTTGCGAGCGAAGGCATCACGGCGCATCTGGTGGGGCGCGATTTGCTGGGCGGCGCGGGGGAGTTGCCCATGCAGGGCCTGCTGGGGCTGGCGGTGGAGGACGAGCAGGCGCAATACGCCCGTGAGTTGATCGCCGCGTACAATGCCGCGCTGCCGCTGCCCGGCGATGAACCGGACAGCTACCCCGGCACGCTGGTCTGTTAGGCTGGCGGTCGTTCGTTCGATCAAGAGTCGTGTTGCCCCATGTGTGGACGTTATGCCCTGTTTCGCTGGAACCCCACCTTTGCGGCCCTGCCCGGTTTTCCCGCCGATCAGAAGGCCCAGTGGAATATTTCGCCCAACGATTCGGTGCTGATACTGCGGGCCGGCGCCGAGGGCCAGCGCGAGCTGGCTCGGGCGCGCTGGGGCCTGACGCCGCCGTGGCTGACCGACCTGTCCCGCACCCCGGCCCATGCCCGGGCCGAAACCGTGGCCGAGCAGCCGATGTTTCGCGAGGCCTTGCGCCTGCGCCGCTGCCTGCTGCCGGCCAACGGCTTTTATGAATGGCGCGGCGGTACGCGCAAGCGTCCGTACTGGCTGACGCCAGGGGAGGGCTCGTCGCTGTTTTTTGCTGCGATCTGGGAAGCGTATCCGGTGCAGGAACAGGTATGGCTGAGCACGGCGGTCATCACCCAGCCAGCGGCCGGCCAACGCCGGCCGCTGATCCTGGATGAAGAAGGCCAGCGCCTGTGGCTCGACCCGCAGACACCGCTGCATGCTTTGCAAGGGCTGCTGGCAAGCGAGCCGGCGCCACTGCGTGAGCGGGTATTGGCCAATATGGTCAATGATCCGAAGCTCAATGGGCCGGAGTGCTTGACCCCGGCTTGAGCTTTGCGGTGATTGTGCCGGCCTCATCGCGAGCAAGCTCGCTCCCACAGGGGTTAGGCGGTGAACACATTTTTTGTGAACACCCCAGTAACCCACTGTGGGAGCGAGCTTGCTCGCGATGGCGTCGTGTCAATCAACCTACTCGTGATGCGGTTCGCCCAGGAAGGTCAGCGAGGTGAACACGCCGCGGGTGGCCACGTCCTTGTTGTCCTTGAGCGCTATTTCCATCTGCGCCGCGATCACATTCAGGCCTTCGTTGCGCACCAGCACCTTGGCCCGGCCTTCTGCGTCGGTTTCAGTCGATACGGTGTTCGGCGCGCTGCGGTAGTCGCCCACCAGTTTCACGCCAGCCGCCGGTTTGCCGTCCAGCAGCACCCGTACCGGCAATGACTGGCCCGGGCCAACGGTCAGCGGGTCGACTTCCGGCAGGATCACGAACTTGATCGGTGCAAGCGTCGGCAGTTTCGCCCCCGGTTCATAGATCGCCAGGCTGTATTTGAACGTATGGGTCGATTCGATCGCCCCGGGCACTTTGCTGCGGCCTTCGTTGATCCACTTCTTGTCGGCCGTCTGGGACCACATGCCGTTGTCCAGCGCCACGGCCAGCACCGCTGGCGGCTTGAGCGGTTGCAGGCGGGCGTGGTCCGGCAGGCGCTCTACGGTGACCGGAATCATCTTGCCGCCCAGGTCATAAGCCCAGGCACCGCTGATTTTCTGCGCCTTGAAGGCATTGTCTTCGGCGCCGTGGCCATAGATCACTTCGATGTTGCCGCGACGCTGTTCGGTCCACAGGCCATGGGCCGAGGCCTGTGTGGCCAGGAGCAGGCCGAGCAGGGCGAAGGTCTTGGGGTGTTTCATGGCGTTTTTCCTTTTACAGAGCGAGGGTGAGGCTGACGGTGAAGTTGCGCGGCTCGCCGGGGGTGACCCAGTAGTTGCTGTAGGCGCGTTCGTAGTACTTTTCGTCGAAGACGTTGTTCAGGTTCAGGCCCACGGTGACGTCGTCGCTGGCCTTGTAATGGGCCAGCAGGTCCACGGTGTGGTAGGCCGGCAATTCGAAATCCTTGCCGGCTTCGCCCGAGCGATCGCCGACATACGTGAACGCCGCGCCGAGGTCCGAACCGCGCAGGTGCCCGTCCTGGAATTCGTAGACCCCCAGCACGCTGCCGCTGTGTTTGGCGACGCCGAGGATCCGGCTGCCGGTGGGATTGTCCCGGTCGCCCCGGGTCACTTCGGCATCGATGTAGGCATAGGCGCCGATCACGCGCACGGCGTCGGTCACCTGCCCAGTCACTTGCAGGTCGATGCCCTGGCTGCGGGCCTTGCCGATGGCGCGACTGAAGTCGGTCCCGGCGACGGGGCTCAGGACGTTTTCCTTCTCTATATGGAAGGCCGCCAGGGTGGTGCTCAGGCGATCGTCGAACAGTTCGCTCTTGATCCCCACTTCATAGCCGACCCCTTCCTCGGGATCGAAAGTCTTGCCGCTGGCGTCCAGGCCGTTGTTGGGCTTGAACGAGGTGGAGGCGTTGGCGAACAGCCCGACTTCGGGCGTCAGTTGATACAGCAGGCCGACCCGCTGCGTCAGGGTGTCGTGGCGCTGGCGGCTGGTGTTGCTGCGGGTGTGGTCGTCGATGCTCTGCTCGAAATGCTCATAACGCACGCCGAGCATGCCCCGCAGCTTGTCGGTGAAGACGATCTGGTCCTGCAGGTTCAGTGCGCGGCTTTGCACATGTTCGAAGAAGTCTGTGCCGGTCCGGGCACCATTGGGTTTCGGCTGGCCGTAGATCGGCTGATAGATGTCGATGGGGTAGGGGCTGCCACCGATGGTGGTCACGCGTTCGTTCTTGCGGTAGTCCTCGTATTCGCTGCCCACCAGCAGTTCGTGCTGCCAGGGGCCGAGGTCGAACAGGCCGCGCAATTCGAGCTGGGTGATGCTGTCGTGCCAATTGTTGTCGCGCTCGCGGTAGCGGCGATTCACCGTGCGGCCGTCGGCGTTCAGCGGGCGCGCTTCGGAGGCGAAGCCCCAGAGTTCACCTTGTTTGTAGTGGCTGGCCAGGCGCAATTGCCAGGTGTCGTTGAGCTGATGTTCGAGGGCGGCCTGGAGCATGTTGTTGTGATTGTCGATGTCGCCGTCGTTGGGTTCGCCCAGAAAGGTCGAACGGGAAACGCCGCTCCAGCGATTGTTCGGGGCGACGATGCCACGGTCGAACGTCGAGCTGTGGCGCACGATTTCGCTTTCCACCCGCAACCGCGTGTCGGGGTTCAACTGCCAACTGATGGAAGGCGCGACGAAAACACGCTTGCTGTCGACGTGATCGCGAAAGCTGTGGTTGTCCTCGACCGCCAGGTTGACCCGCGATAACAGGTTGCCTTCGGTATCCAGTGGCGTGTTGACGTCCAGTGCGGTGCGGTAGTGGTCCCAGCTGCCGGCGCTGGTTTGCAAGGTGGTGAAGGCTTCGGGCTGAGGTTTCTTGGTGACAATGTTCACCGTACCGCCGGGATCGCCCCGGCCATACAGGCTGGCGGCTGGGCCCTTGAGCACTTCGATGCGTTCGATGTTCGCGGTGTCCGGCGTGCTCGGATAACCGCGGTTGGCGCTGAAGCCGTCCTTGTAGAACTCCGAAGTGGTGAAGCCGCGCACACTGTATTCGTAGAGCGTCAGGCCGCCGAAGTTGTTCTGCTTCGACACGCCGCCGGCATATTCCAAGGCCCGCTCGACGCTGGTGCTGCCCAGGTCCTTGAGCACGCTGGCGGGAATCACGCTGATCGATTGCGGGATGTCGCGCAGGGCGGTGTCGGTTTTGGTGGCGCTGGCCGAGCGGGTGGCGCGGTAACCCGTGACAGGTCCGGTGGCGGATTCGTAGTCGGACGTCACGGTGATGGCGTCCAGTTCCAGAGGCTGGATTTCCTCGGCGTAGGCCGGATCGCCCAGTAGGCCGAGGGCGAGGCTGGCCGCTGAAATCCGTTTTAGGGATGACATGTTATGTTGTTCCAATTTTTACTATTGAAACAATATAACACTACCAATGAGAATTTATGCTATCTGTATTTTCAAGTGGAATCTGGATAGGTTTGCCAGGAGGGATCACATTGGAGTTGCAGGTAGGAATCTTTGTGGCGAGGGGATTTATCCCCGTTCGGCTGCGCAGCAGCCGTAGACCAGTTGGTGCGGTTCATCCGATGGACCGCGGTGTCTGATTTTGGGGTTGCTGCGCAACCCAGCGGGGATACATCCCCTCGCCACAGGGTTTTGCCAGGCCACAGGATATGCTCCGCAGCTACTGCTCTTCCTTGAGCACCATCGGCGCTGGCGGTGGGCGCAGGCCGATTTCAGCGGTGAGCTTGAGCTCCTTGCCGTTGCGCATGACCTGGATCGTCACCTTGTCGGTGGGCTTGATCCGCGCCACCTGGTTCATCGAGCGGCGGCCATCGCCGGCCGGTTCACCATCGATGCTCAGGATCACATCGCCCAGTTGCAGGCCGGCCTTCTGCGCCGGACCGTCGCGGAAAATCCCCGCCACCACGATGCCGGGCCGCCCGGACAAGCCGAAGGACTCCGCCAGTTCCTGGGTCAGCGGCTGGACTTCAATGCCCAGCCAGCCACGGATCACCTGGCCGTGTTCGATGATCGACTTCATCACCTCCATCGCCAGCTTCACCGGAATGGCGAAACCGATGCCCTGGCTGCCGCCGGACTTGGAAAAGATCGCCGTGTTGATCCCGGTGAGGTTGCCGTTGGCATCCACCAGCGCGCCGCCGGAGTTGCCGGGGTTGATCGCGGCGTCGGTCTGGATGAAATCCTCGTAGTTGTTCAGGCCCAACTGATTGCGCCCGGTGGCGCTGATGATGCCCATGGTCACGGTCTGGCCGACGCCGAACGGGTTGCCGATGGCCAGGGCGACGTCACCGATGCGGATGCTGTCGGAGCGACCGATGGTGATGGCCGGCAGGTTCTTGAGGTCGATCTTCAGCACCGCGAGGTCGGTTTCCGGGTCGCTGCCGATCACCCGGGCCAGGGTTTCACGGCCGTCCTTGAGGGCCACCACGATCTGGTCGGCACCGCTGGTGACGTGGTTGTTGGTCAGGATGTAGCCTTCCGGGCTCATGATCACGCCCGACCCCAGGCTCGACTCCATGCGTTTCTGCTTGGGCGAGTTGTCGCCGAAGAAGCGCCGGAATTGCGGGTCTTCGAACAGCGGATGGCTGGGTTTGTTGATGACCTTGGTGGTGTACAGGTTCACCACGGCCGGCGCGGCGATGGTCACGGCGTCGGCATAGGACACCGGCCCCTGCTGCACCGCCTTGGTTTGCGGCGCCTGCTGCAGGTTGACGTCGAGGCTCGGCAGGCCGACCCATTCCGGGTAGCGCTGGATAATCAGTAGAGCGACAAGCACGCCGGCCAACAGCGGCCAGCCGGAAAAACGCAGCGCCTTGAGCATTAAGCACGTCCTACAAAGGTTGCAGGCGGTATGAGACCGCCCATAATGTCGCGCATTATACGAGGCCGCGCGCGCCTCTGAACGGGATATTTAGGAGTCTTTTATGGCCGTAGCCCTGAACACCCTGGTTGAAGAAGCGGACCGTTACCTGGCCAGCAGCCGGATTGCCGATTATTGCCCCAACGGCCTGCAGGTCGAAGGCGCGCCCCAGGTGATGCGCATCGTCAGCGGTGTCACCGCCAGCCAGGCGCTGCTCGATGCCGCCGTCGAGGCCGAGGCCGACCTGGTGCTGGTGCATCACGGTTATTTCTGGAAGGGCGAGAACCCTTGCATCACCGGCATGAAACAGCGTCGCCTCAAGACATTGCTCAAGCATGACATCAGCCTGCTGGCCTATCACTTGCCCCTGGACCTGCACCCCGAGGTGGGCAATAACGTGCAACTGGCCCGCCAGTTGGACATCACCGTCGAGGGCCCACTGGACCCGGATAACCCCAAGATTGTCGGTCTGGTCGGTTCCCTGTCCGAACCAATGACGGCGCGGGATTTCGCACGCAAGGTCCAGGATGCCCTGGGGCGCGAGCCCTTGCTGATCGAGGGCGGGCAGATGATCCGCCGGGTCGGCTGGTGCACCGGTGGCGGCCAGGGTTATATCGATCAGGCGGTGCTGGCCGGGGTCGACCTGTACCTCAGTGGCGAGGCGTCGGAACAGACCTTCCACAGCGCGCGGGAAAACGGCATCAGCTTCATCGCCGCCGGGCATCATGCGACCGAACGCTACGGTGTCCAGGCACTGGGTGACTACCTGGCGCGACGGTTTGCCCTGGAGCACATCTTCATCGATTGCCCGAATCCCATCTGACGGTAACCGAACCTGTGGGAGCGGGCTTGCTCGCGAATGCGGTGGGTCAGTCAACAGTTATGCAACTGAACCACCGCATTCGCGAGCAAGCCCGCTCCCACAAAGGTCGGTGCAATACCCGAACCCCCAGGCATATCCATATGCTGTTTCGATCTAGTTGGCGCCCTGATTAGAAGAGGTCGCTGTGCTAGGATTCCCCGCTCGAACACGGCCCGCTGGCCGTTCATAAGAAAGTTTTCGTGAGTAGCCATGGTCGACAAACTGACGCATCTGAAACAGCTGGAGGCGGAAAGCATCCACATCATCCGCGAGGTGGCCGCCGAGTTCGATAACCCGGTGATGCTGTACTCCATCGGTAAAGACTCCGCCGTGATGCTGCACCTGGCACGCAAGGCGTTCTTCCCGGGCAAGCTGCCGTTTCCGGTGATGCACGTCGACACCCGCTGGAAATTCCAGGAAATGTACAAGTTCCGCGACCGCATGGTCGAGGAACTGGGCCTGGACCTGATCACCCATGTGAACCCGGACGGCGTGGCGCAGGGCATCAACCCGTTCACCCACGGCAGTGCCAAGCACACCGACATCATGAAGACCGAAGGCCTCAAGCAGGCCTTGGACAAATATGGTTTCGACGCCGCGTTCGGCGGTGCCCGTCGCGATGAAGAGAAATCCCGCGCCAAGGAGCGCGTGTACTCGTTCCGTGACAGCAAGCACCGCTGGGACCCGAAGAACCAGCGTCCGGAACTGTGGAACGTCTACAACGGCAAGGTCAACAAAGGCGAGTCGATCCGCGTATTCCCGCTGTCGAACTGGACCGAGCTGGACATCTGGCAGTACATCTACCTCGAAGGTATCCCGATCGTGCCGCTGTACTTCGCCGCCGAGCGCGAGGTGATCGAGAAGAACGGCACGCTGATCATGATCGACGACGAGCGCATCCTCGAGCACCTGTCTGACGAAGAGAAAGCCCGTATCGTCAAGAAGAAAGTGCGTTTCCGTACCCTTGGCTGCTACCCGTTGACGGGCGCGGTGGAGTCCGAGGCCGAGAGCCTGACGGACATCATTCAGGAAATGCTCCTGACGCGAACTTCCGAGCGCCAGGGCCGGGTCATCGACCACGATGGCGCAGGCTCGATGGAAGATAAGAAACGTCAGGGTTATTTCTAAGGGGTTGTCATGTCGCACCAATCTGATTTGATCAGCGAGGACATCCTCGCCTACCTGGGCCAGCACGAGCGTAAAGAGCTGCTGCGCTTCCTGACCTGCGGTAACGTCGACGACGGCAAGAGCACCCTGATCGGGCGCCTGCTGCACGACTCCAAGATGATCTACGAAGATCACCTGGAAGCCATCACCCGCGATTCGAAGAAAGTCGGCACCACCGGGGACGATATCGACCTGGCGTTGCTGGTCGACGGCCTGCAGGCCGAGCGCGAGCAGGGCATCACCATCGATGTCGCCTACCGCTACTTCTCCACCGCCAAGCGCAAGTTCATCATCGCCGATACCCCCGGCCATGAGCAGTACACCCGCAACATGGCCACCGGTGCCTCCACCTGTGACCTGGCGATCATCCTGGTGGACGCCCGCTACGGCGTGCAGACCCAGACCCGTCGCCACAGCTTCATCGCCTCGTTGCTGGGCATCAAGCACATCGTCGTGGCCATCAACAAGATGGACCTCAAGGACTTCGACCAGGGCGTGTTCGAGTCGATCAAGGCCGACTACCTGAAGTTCGCCGAAGGCTTGAAGATGAAGCCCACCAGCATGCACTTCGTGCCGATGTCCGCCCTCAAGGGCGACAACGTGGTGAACAAGTCCGAGCGTTCGCCGTGGTACACCGGTCAGTCGCTGATGGAAATCCTCGAGACCGTGGAAGTGGCGGGCGACCGCAACTTCACCGACCTGCGTTTCCCGGTGCAGTACGTCAACCGTCCGAACCTGAACTTCCGCGGTTTCGCCGGCACCCTCGCCAGCGGCATCGTGCACAAGGGCGACGAAGTGGTGGTGCTGCCGTCGGGCAAGAGCAGCCGCGTGAAATCCATCGTCACCTTCGAAGGCGAGCTGGAGCATGCCGGTCCAGGCCAGGCGGTCACGCTGACCATGGAAGACGAGATCGACATCTCCCGTGGCGACCTGTTGGTGCATGCCGACAACGTCCCGCCGGTCACCGACAGCTTCGAAGCGATGCTGGTGTGGATGGCTGAAGAGCCGATGCTGCCGGGCAAGAAATACGACATCAAGCGCGCCACCAGCTACGTGCCGGGCTCCATTGCCAGCATCGTCAACAAGGTGGATGTGAACACCCTTGAAGAGGGCCCGGCCAGCGCGCTGCAGCTCAACGAAATCGGCAAGGTGAAGATCGCCCTGGATGCGCCGATCGCCCTGGACGGTTACGAAAGCAACCGCACCACCGGCGCCTTCATCGTCATCGATCGCCTGACCAACGGCACGGTCGGCGCCGGTATGATCGTCGCCCAGCCGCTGACCCACGGCAGCAGCACGCACCACGGCAAACAGGCCCATGTGTCGGTGGAAGAACGCGCCCAGCGCTTCGGCCAGCAACCGGCCACGGTCTTGTTCAGTGGCTTGTCGGGCGCGGGTAAAAGCACGCTGGCCTATGCGGTCGAGCGCAAGTTGTTCGACTCGGGTCGTGCGGTCTTTGTCCTCGATGGCCAGAACCTGCGCCATGACCTGAACAAGGGCCTGCCCCAGGATCGTGCCGGGCGGACCGAGAACTGGCGCCGTGCGGCGCATGTCGCTCGTCAGTTCAACGAAGCCGGCCTGCTGACCCTCGCCGCGTTCGTTGCGCCGAGTGCCGAAGGGCGTGAGCAGGCCAAGGACCTGATCGGACGTGAGCGTCTGCTGACGGTCTACGTCCAGGCCTCGCCAACGGTATGTGCCCAGCGTGATCCGCAAGGGCTGTATGCCGCCGCCGGCGACAACATCCCGGGCGAGTCCTTCCCGTATGACGTGCCGCTGGATGCCGACCTGGTCATCGACACCCAGGCGCTGACCCTGGAAGAGAGTGTCAAGCAGGTGCTGGATCTGCTGCGCAAGCGTGGGGCGATCTAAGGAGCGCCGCTGTAAATAAAAAGCCCGCGGATGAGTGATCATCCGCGGGCTTTTTCATTTCCTCAGGGTAATTCGATCAACTGTGGGAGCGGGCTTGCCCGCGAAGACGGTGGAACATCCAACATCTCCATGGGCTGATCCACCGCTTTCGCGGGCAAGCCCGCTCCCACAGGGATTAACGGTGGTCTGGGTATTCGCGGTGCATCTGCTCCAGCAACGCATCCTTGTCCTGCCACAGCTGGTTGATCCAGCCTTGGAACTCCAGGCGATACACGCCGTCCTGGTCGTAGTTCCTGCCGATGAACTGCGGCGGGATCTTCAGTTCCTGGAAATGCACCACCACTTCCCCAACGTTGCCGCAGAGCAAATCCCAGTACCCCGGACGCCCGCCGGGATAATGGATGGTCACGTTGATGATCGATTCCAGTTGTTCACCCATGGCATCGAGCACGAACGCGATGCCACCAGCCTTGGGCTTGAGCAGGTAACGAAACGGTGACTGCTGCTGGGCATGCTTGCTGTCGGTGAAACGCGTGCCTTCGACGAAGTTGAAAATGCCCACGGGGTTGTTGCGAAACTTCGCGCAAGTCTTGCGAGTGGTTTCCAGGTCCTTGCCTTTCTTTTCCGGGTGTTTTTCCAGGTACGCCTTGGAGTAGCGCTTCATGAACGGAAAGCCCAAGGCCCACCAGGCCAGGCCGATCACCGGCACCCAGATCAGCTCCTGCTTGAGAAAGAACTTCAATGGCCGGATGCGCCGGTTCAGCACGTACTGCAACACCATGATGTCGACCCAGCTCTGGTGGTTGCTGGTGATCAGGTACGAATGCTGGTAGTCCAGGCCCTCCAGGCCACTGAGGTGCCAGCGGGTACGGCGCAGCAGGTTCATCCAGGCCTTGTTGTTGCTGATCCAGGCCTCGTGGATATGGCCCATCAACCAGTCGGTGAAGCGCTGGGCGGTGGGGAAGGGCAGCAACAGCTTGAAAATTGCCACGATGAACAGCGGCGTACAGCAGGCGATGGTGTTCAGCGCCAACAGCAGCGAGGCAATGACGCCGCGCAAAGGGGGAGGCAGGAAGTCCAGCATTTAAATATCCAGAGGTCGGTTGGCGGCTTGGATCGCGGTCAGGGCGATGGTGTACACGATGTCGTCGACCTGGGCGCCGCGGGGCAAGTCGTTCACCGGTTTGCGCAGGCCTTGCAGCATCGGCCCGAGGCTGACGCAATCGGCGCTGCGCTGTACGGCCTTGTGGGTGGTGTTGCCGGTGTTGAGGTCGGGGAAGATGAACACCGTCGCCCGGCCGGCCACCTGGCTGTTAGGCGCCAATTGCCGTGCCACGGCTTCGTTGGCGGCGGCGTCGTATTGCAGCGGACCGTCGATCAGCAGGCCATGCTGGGCTTCGTGGGCCAGCAGGGTGGCTTCACGGACTTTTTCCACTTCTTCACCACTGGCCGACTCGCCGCTGGAATAACTGAGCATCGCCACCCGCGGCACGATGCCGAACGCGGCGGCCGAGTCGGCGCTTTGCAGGGCGATTTCCGCCAGTTCCGCAGCGCTGGGGTGCGGGTTCATCACGCAGTCGCCGTAGACCAGCACTTCTTCGGGGAAGAGCATGAAAAACACCGAGGACACCAGGGAGCAACCCGGCGCCGTCTTGATCAGTTGCAACGCCGGACGGATGGTGTTGGCGGTGGAGTGGATGACCCCGGATACCAGCCCGTCCACTTCATCCAGGGCCAGCATCATGGTGCCGATGACCACGGTGTCTTCCAGTTGCTGCTCGGCCATCGGCGCGTTCAGGCTCTTGCTCTTGCGCAGCCTCACCATCGGTTCGACATAACGTTCGCGAATCGAATCCGGGTCGAGAATCTCCAGTCCCGGCGGCAACTCGATGCCTTGGGCGCGGGCCACCGCTTCGACGTCGGCCGGTTTTGCCAGCAACACGCAGCGGGCAATGCCCCGGGCTTGGCAAATGGCGGCAGCCTGCACAGTCAGCGGTTCGCTGCCTTCGGGCAGCACGATGCGTTTGTTGGCGGCTTGGGCGCGCTGGATCAACTGATAGCGGAACACCGCCGGCGACAAGCGCATTTCCCGCGGTGTGCCGCAGCGCTGGTGCAGCCATTTGGCGTCCAGGTGGCTGGCGACGAAATCGGTGATGATCTCCGCACGTTCGCGGTCATCGATGGGAATTTCCTTGTTCAGGCCGTTAAGCAGGTTGGCGGTATCATAGGAGCCGGTGCTCACCGACAGCACCGGTAACCCTGCCTGCAAGGCGCCGCGGCACAGGTCCATGATGCGTGGGTCGGGCAGGGTGTCGCTGGTCAGCAGCAGGCCGGCCAGTGGCACGCCGTTGATCGCCGCCAGGCTCACGGCGAGGATGATGTCGTCGCGATCGCCGGGGGTCACCACCAGCACGCCGGGCTTGAGCAGTTCCACCGTGTTGCGCATGGTGCGGGCGCAAATGATGATGTTGCTCATGCGCCGGGTTTCGTAGTCGCCGGCATTGAGCACTTGGGCGCCCATCAGGTCGGCCACGTCGCGGGTGCGTGGTGCATTGAGTTCGGGGCGAAACGGGATGCAACCGAGCAGGCGGAAATCGCCGCTGCGCAGCAAGGGCGAGTGCTCCTTGAGGCGTGCGGAAAACGCCTCCATGCTTTCCTCGGTGCGCACCTTGTTCAGGATCACCCCGAGGACTTTCGGATCCTTCGGCCCTCCGAACAGCTGCGCCTGCAACTCCACCCGCCCGGAAAGCTCGGTCAGCACTTCGTTCTCCGGTGCCGACACCAGGATGACCTCGGCGTCGAGGCTCTTGGCCAGGTGCAGGTTGACCCGGGCGGCGTAGCTGGCATTGCGGGTCGGGACCATGCCTTCGACGACCAGCACGTCCTTGCCGATGGCCGCTTGCTGGTAAAGGGTGATGATTTCTTCCAGCAGTTCATCGAGCTGGCCGTCGCCGAGCATGCGCTCGACGTGCGCCAGGCCCAGGGGTTGCGGCGGCTTGAGGCCATGGGTGCGGGCCACCAGCTCGGTGGAACGCTCCGGCCCGGTGTCGCCGGGATGCGGCTGGGCAATGGGTTTGAAAAAGCCGACTTTCAGCCCGGCCCGTTCGAGGGTACGCACCAGCCCGAGGCTGATGGAGGTCAGGCCCACACCAAAATCGGTGGGTGCGATAAAAAAAGTTTGCATGCGGATTCTCTAAAGGAGCATGGCAATGGCGCGGCCTATGACTGGCCGTCTACCCACAATTCAGTCGCCAAGGTTATCGCTAACCGGGCCTTGAGCGCACCAGCCGCAAGCAAAGGGCTGGCCTATTTTTTCAATACGTTGCACAGGGTCCAGCACCCAGGCGCGGGACTGCCAGGGGGGCTGGTGGCGCAAGTGCTGGGTATGGCCGCAGGACAGCTCGGCCACCCAGTGCCCGTCCTCATCCTGATGGAAACCGGTGACCGTCGGTCTGTTCGAGCAGGCCCGTTTGTCCGGGTTCCGTTCGCTTTCGGGCAAATCCTTGTTTAGACTTGTCCGTTCTTCATTCTTATGCAAAAGGTCTCGCCCCATGCTGATCGCCGCCAATAAGGCTGTCTCCATTGACTATACCCTGACCAACGACGCTGGTGAGGTCATCGACAGCTCTGCCGGCGGCGCTCCGCTGGTCTACCTGCATGGCGCAGGCAACATCATCCCGGGCCTGGAAAAAGCCCTGGAAGGTAAAGCAGTCGGTGACGACCTGAACGTTGCCGTCGAGCCGGAAGACGCTTACGGTGAATACTCCGCCGAACTGGTCAGCACCCTGAGCCGCAGCATGTTCGAAGGCGTGGATGAGCTGGAAGTGGGCATGCAGTTCCACGCCTCGGCGCCCGATGGCCAGATGCAGATCGTCACCATCCGCGACTTGGAAGGCGATGACGTCACCGTTGACGGCAACCACCCGTTGGCCGGCCAGCGCTTGAACTTCAAGGTCAAGATCGTCGACATCCGTGATGCCAGCCAGGAAGAGATCGCCCATGGTCACGTCCATGGCGAAGGTGGTCATCACCATTGATTTGTGCGCTACGCTCAAGTTGACTGGAGAGGCGCCCTATGGCGCCTTTTTAGTCGCTTGCTGTTAGCATCACCCATGGCTGTTTCGAAAAGATCCGCAAACCTGGAGTTCGTATGAGTGCTTTCCACGACCTTAAACTCAAAGCCCTGGATGGTCAGGAGCTTGCTCTGGCGCCGTTCAAGGGGCAAGTCGTGCTGGTGGTCAACGTCGCCTCCAAATGTGGCCTGACGCCTCAGTACGCGGCGCTGGAAAATCTTTATCAGCAATACAAGGACAAGGGGTTCAGCGTGCTGGGCCTGCCCTGCAATCAGTTCGCCGGGCAAGAGCCGGGGACCGAGCAGGAGATCCAGGAATTCTGCAGCCTCAACTACGGCGTGACGTTCCCGCTGTCCGGCAAGCTGGACGTGAACGGCCCTGACCGTCATCAGTTGTACCGCCTGCTGGCGGGCGAGGGTGCCGAGTTTCCCGGGGACATTACCTGGAACTTCGAAAAATTCCTGCTCGGCAAGGACGGCCGGGTGCTGGCGCGCTTCTCGCCGCGTACGGCGCCGGATGACCCCACGGTGATCCAGGCGATCGAAAAAGCGCTGGGTTGATTCTCAAGACATTGCAGCCATGATGATGTCCTCCCTCGCCACGGGGGTTCTGGTTGAGCCCCCCCTCTGCGCTTTCTTCTGATCCTTAATCATTCAAATCAATAGTGCTACCCAGCGCCTTCCATGCTCCATATTATCGTCGTCATATCCGACCTGTGACTTCGTCCCGTGGAGTGCCCCATGCCTGCAAAAGCCTTGTTCAAACCCTTCCGCCTCGGCGCGTTCGAGTTGCCAACCCGGGTGGTGATGGCGCCGATGACCCGTTCCTTTTCTCCGGGCGGCGTGCCGAACGCCAAGGTGGTCGAGTACTACCGTCGCCGCGCGGCGGCCGGGGTCGGCCTGATCATCACCGAGGGCACGACGGTCGGGCATAAGGCGTCCAATGGTTATCCGAATGTGCCGCATTTCTACGGCGACGCCGCGCTGGCCGGTTGGAAGCAGGTGGTCGATGCGGTGCATGCCGAAGGCGGCAAGATCGTTCCGCAGCTGTGGCACGTGGGCAGTGTGCGACGCATCGGCACCGAGCCGGACGCCAGCGTGCCCGGCTATGGTCCGAGCGAAAAACTCAAGGACGGCCAGGTGGTGGTCCACGGCATGACCCAGGCCGATATCGACGAGGTTATCGCTGCGTTTGCCCAGGCGGCGAAAGACGCCCAGAGCATCGGCATGGACGGGGTGGAAATCCACGGCGCCCATGGCTACCTGGTGGACCAGTTCTTCTGGGAAGGCAGCAACCAGCGCACTGACGGTTATGGCGGTAGCCTGGCCAACCGCTCGCGCTTCGCGATCGAATTGATCCGTGCCGTCCGGGCGGCGGTAGGCGAGGGTTTCCCGATCATTTTGCGCTTTTCCCAATGGAAGCAGCAGGATTACGCCGCGCGCCTGGTGCAGACCCCCGAAGCCTTGGGCGAATTCCTCAAGCCGTTGTCCGAGGCGGGCGTCGACATTTTCCACTGCTCGACACGGCGCTTCTGGGAGCCGGAGTTCGAAGGCTCCGAGCTGAACCTGGCCGGCTGGACCCGCAAGCTCACCGGCAAGCCCACCATCACCGTCGGCAGCGTCGGCCTGGATGGCGAGTTCCTGCAGTTCATGGTCAACACCGACAAAGTCGCGCAACCGGCCAGTCTGGAAAAGCTGCTGGAGCGCTTGAACAACGATGAGTTCGACCTGGTGGCGGTGGGGCGTGCGCTGTTGGTGGATCCGGACTGGGCGCAAAAAGTCCGTGAAGGGCGGGAGCAGGAAATCTTGCCGTTCAGTCGCGAAGCCTTGATGACGCTGGTTTAAGCGGCGCCCGATCTGACGCCATCGCGAGCAAGCTCGCTCCCACATTGGATCTTCAGTGGACACATCTTGTGTGAGACCGAGATCCCTTGTGGGAGCGAGCTTGCTCGCGATGGCGGCCTGAACATCACCGAACAATCAGCGCACAGTCGGCGCAACAGGCATCACCTGCTCACCCACGCAAACCCCTCGCAGTTGCGCTTCAAATTGCTCGATCACCGCCGCCCAACCCTGGCGACTGGCATGCTGGCGAGCATTGAGCCGCACGCAACGCAAGGTCTCGCGCTCCTCCAGCAGCCAACGGGCGGCATCGCAGAACGCCTCTTCATCCCCCGGCATCGCCAGCACGCCGTTATAGCCGTGGCGAATGTGTTGCGCAGCCGCAGCCTGGTCGTAGGCCACCACACCCAGCCCGGACGCCAGCGCCTCCAACACCACGTTGCCGAAGGTTTCGGTCAGGCTCGGAAAGACAAACACATCCCCGGACGCATAGTGGCTGGCCAGCGCCTCACCGCGTTGCGAGCCGCAAAAGATCGCCTCGGGTAATGCCTGTTCCAGCTCGGACCGCTGCGGGCCGTCACCGACCACCACCAGTTTCATCCGTCGCCCCGCAAAAGCGCTGCACAGCGTCTCGAAACTGCGCTTGAGCAGCCCCAGGTTTTTTTCCGGTGCCAGGCGTCCGACATGGAGCACGGCGATGTCGTCGTCGCCCAGGCCCCACGCTTCGCGCAGGCTCGGCGAGCGCTTGACCGGATGGAACAGTTGGCTGTCCACGCCACGGGACAACAACGCCACGCGCTCGAAATGCCGTCGTTCCAGTTCCAGGCGCTGGCTGAGACTGGGCACCAGGGTCAGGCTGGAGCGGTTGTGAAACCAGCGCAGGTAATGGGTGAGCACGCGACTCAACAGCCCGAGGCCGTACTGTTGGGTGTATTGCTGGAAATTGGTGTGGAAACCACTGACCACCGAGATGCCCAGGCGCCGTGCCGCCCGCAGCGCCGACAAACCCAGCGGCCCTTCCGTGGCGATGTAGAGCACGTCCGGACGATGCCGTTTCCAGCGCCTGAGCAGCTTGTGCATCGACGCCTGGCCCCACTGCAAACCCGGATAACCCGGCAACGGCCAGCCCCGGCACAGCAGCAACTGCTCGTCACTGGCCTGGCGTAAGTCGCCGGCCTGGCGAGGCCGTATCAACTCGACCTGATGCCCGCGGGCGCGCAAGCCGTCGTACAGGCGGCCCAAGGTATTGGCCACGCCATTGATTTCCGGCGGGAAGGTTTCGGTGATCAGGGTAATGTGCAGGGGTGTGGTCATGACCCCAGTGTCGACCGGGGTCATTTCGTCATTGTGACGCCAGGATGATGGATTTGTGACGGCTCAGCCCTGACGGGCCAAAGCGGTCTCGGCGCCTTGCTCGCGCACCCAGAACAAGGTCGCCCCGGCCACCGCCGCCGGCATCATCAGGATGTTCACCACCGGGATCAGCAGCACCAGGTACACGCTGCCGCCAAAACCCAGGCTCTGCCAGCGTTTTTCCCGCAGCCAGGCGAGCATTTCGTTCCAGCCCAGCTTGTGGTTGTCCGCCGGGTAGTCGATGTACTGGATCGCCATCATCCACACGCCGAACAGCAGCCACAGCGGTGCCGCCACCAGATTGACCACGGGGATGAACGACAGCACGAACAACCCCAGGGCACGGGGCAGGAAATAGCCGAGCTTGCGCGCTTCCCGACCGAGGGTCCGGGGGATCATGGCAATCAATTCGGCCCAGCTGAAGGCCGGGAAGTCGTCGGTGCCACGGATGACCACTTCGACTTTTTCCGCGAGAAAACCGTTGAACGGCGCGGCGATGATGTTGGCGAGCATGGTGAAGGTAAAGAACACCATCAGCACGACGAGCACCACGAACAGTGGCCAGAGCACATAGCTGAGGAAACTCAGCCACTCTGGCAGCGACGGCATCAGCGTATCGACCCACAGGCTGAATTGATGGCCGGCCAGGTAAATCAATCCGACGAACAGCACCAGGTTGATCGCCAGGGGCAAGAGTACGAACAGACGCAGGCCCGGGCTCAGGACCAGCGTGAGGCCTTCTCGCAAATATTGCGGGCCGGACAGGACGGGGGCGGGCATAAATGACTCCGAGCGAAGGTGAACGCGCCGACCTTACCGGCTTTACCCTGCGCGGGAAAGCGGCGACATGGCGCGTAACAACCTTTATTACAGCGAATGCGCCTATTAAAAGGGGCGCAGGGGATAGAGCTCACCTATGAGCTGGATTGTTAAACCGTATTTCCTTAATCTTCGCTCCCTCGATACGCTGCACCCATTCTTTTCCAGGACTGTCGAACCCAAGCCTTCCCCAAGTGCGTCAACGGTCCTTTTTTATTCACGCCGCTCACCCGGCGTTCCGGCCCGCAAGGTCCGGTCAACAGGAGCAGGTCATGTCTGAAGTGCGTCATTCGCGAGTGATTATCCTTGGTTCCGGCCCTGCCGGTTACAGCGCTGCGGTTTATGCGGCCCGTGCCAACCTCAAGCCGCTGCTGATCACCGGCATGCAGGCCGGCGGTCAATTGACCACCACCACCGAAGTCGACAACTGGCCGGGCGATGTCCACGGCCTGACCGGCCCGGCCTTGATGGAGCGCATGAAGGAACACGCCGAGCGCTTCGAGACCGAGATCGTTTTCGACCACATCAATGCCGTGGACTTCGCCGCCAAGCCGTACACCCTGACCGGTGACAGCGCGACCTACACCTGCGATGCCCTGATCATCGCCACCGGTGCCAGCGCGCGTTACCTGGGCCTGCCGTCGGAAGAAGCCTTCATGGGCAAAGGTGTGTCGGCTTGCGCCACCTGCGACGGTTTCTTCTACCGCAACAAGCCAGTGGCGGTGGTCGGTGGCGGCAACACCGCGGTCGAGGAAGCGCTGTACCTGGCCAACATCGCCAGCACGGTCACCCTGATCCACCGTCGCGAAACCTTCCGCGCCGAGAAAATCCTGATCGACAAGCTCAACGCCCGCGTCGCCGAAGGCAAGATCATCCTCAAGCTCAACGCGACCCTGGACGAAGTGCTGGGCGACAACATGGGCGTGACCGGTGCCCGCCTGAAGAACAACGACGGCAGCTTTGACGAGATCAAGGTCGACGGCGTCTTCATCGCCATCGGCCACACGCCGAACACCTCGCTGTTCGAAGGCCAGCTGGAGCTCAAGGACGGCTACCTGGTGGTCAAGGGCGGCCGTGACGGCAACGCCACCGCCACCAGTGTCGAAGGTATCTTCGCGGCTGGCGACGTGGCCGACCACGTCTACCGCCAGGCGATCACCTCGGCCGGTGCCGGTTGCATGGCAGCCCTGGATACCGAGCGTTACCTGGATGGCCTGCAGAACGCTTCGTTCTGATTCATCGGGCATAAAAAAACCGGCTTCGGCCGGTTTTTTTATGCCCGAATACCTGGCGGTGAACCCTTGTGGGAGCGAGCTTGCTCGCGATGGCGGTGTATCGATCAACATCGATGTCGGCAGACGTGAAGCTATCGCGAGCAAGCTCGCTCCCACAGGGTTTCTAGTGCCGTCAGATGACAATACTCAGGCCAGCTTCGCCAGGCACGCCTCCAGAATATCCAGCCCTTCTTCCAGCACTGCCGGTTCGGTCGTCAATGGCGCCAGCAGCCGCACGATGTGTCGCGATTTGCCACTGGGCATCAGCAGCAGGCCCGATTCCCGTGCCAGGGCCAGCAGTTGCGTCAATTGTGCCGAAGCCGGGGTGCCGTCGGCGTGGCTCAGCTCGATGCCGCGCATGGCGCCGATGCCGGTCAGGCGGCCCAGGTAAGGGCTTAGCCCGCGGCTGCGCCAGGATTCGTAGCGGCTGACGATCGCCTCTTCCTGTTGCACGCCCCAGGCGTGCAGGTTGGCGTCGGTCATTTCGTCCAGAGTCGCCAGTGCGGCGGCGCAGGCGATGGGGTTACCCGAGTAGGTGCCGCCCAGGCCACCCTTGGGCAGGTTGTCCAGCAGCGCCTTACGTCCCACCACCGCACCGAGGGGCACGCCGCCGGCAATGCTTTTGCCTAGCAGGATCAGGTCCGGTTCGATGCCCAATCGGGAGAAGGCAAAGCGCTGGCCGGTGCGGCCGAAGCCGGACTGGATCTCATCGATGATCAGCACAATGCCCTTGTCATCACAGAACTGCCGCAGGGCCTGGGCGAAGGGCACGTCCATCGCCAGGAAGCCGGCTTCGCCCTGCACCGGTTCGACAATGAAACAGGCCACGTCATTCACATCGATCTCGACGCTGAACAGCCGCTCCATGGCCTTCAAGGCTTCGGCGCAGGTGACGCCGTTGTCCTGGCTGGGGTACGGCAGGTGATACACCGGCCCGGGCAGGACACCGACTTTCTGTTTGTAAGGCGCGACCTTGCCGTTGAGGTTGAGGGTCGCCAGGGTGCGGCCATGAAAGGCACCGTCAAACGCGATCACGGCGGTACGGCCCGTGGCGCCCCGCACGATCTTCAAGGCGTTCTCCGCCGCCTCGGCGCCGCTGTTGGTGAGCATGCCGCTGACCGGGTAATCCACCGGAACAAACGCCGCCAGGCGTTCCATCAATTCAATGTAGGGAGCGTGAGGGGCGGCGTTGAATGCGTAGTGAGTCAGCCGCGTCGCCTGTTCGCGGATCGCCTCGACAATGCGCGGATGACAATGGCCGAGGTTCAACACACCAATGCCCCCGACAAAGTCGATGTAGCGTTTGCCGTCGGTGTCCCAGACCTCGGCGTTCCTGCCGTGGCTGAGGCTGACGGGATGCACGGTGGAGATCGATTGGCTGATGGTTTCGCTGCTCATGGATGACGGCCCGGACGAAGGAGAAATTTCCGTTATCTAAGCCGCGAGCAGAGGGGCCCGGCAAACGAAATAAAGTTGCCGGGTCAATCTTAAAAGTCGGGATGTGGTGAGGCGCCGCTCACTTGGACTGAACCTGTGGCGAGGGAGCTTGCTCCCGCTGGGGCGCGAAGCGGCCCCGAAACCTGGCAACCCGGTGTGCCAGGCAAATTGAGTTTGACTGCCTGGGGCTGCTGCGCAGCCCAGCGGGAGCAAGCTCCCTCGCCACAAAAGCGGGCCTCGCCACACAAGAAGAATCGATCAGCGCCGTTGCAGCGGCGGTGCCTCGAACGTCACACCTGCCAGCCCATGGACCATCAGCGCCCGGATATTGCCGTGATCACTGCCTTCGGGGGTGGCCAGTACCGAACGATAGTGCTCGCCAAACGCCAACAACGCTTCTTCATCGCTCAAGCCTTCAAGCAGCGCCAGGCCCAGGGTCTTGCACGAACCTTCGTTCTGCCCGGCGGCGTTTTGCACGCCGCCGTTATTGAAGGCCCGGGGCTGGTAATCGTAGCCGGCGGCGATAAAGGCCAGGGTGTCGGCGAAGGCATGTTCGCCGCTCTTGAGGCAGCTACGCAGGGTATTGAGATCAGGCATCGGGTTTTCCTTTGGCGAACGCCGCCTGTTGTTCGGCGCTGGCTTCTTTCTGGTATTGGGCTTTCCATTCGGCGTACGGCATGCCGTAGACCACTTCGCGGGCGTCGTCGAGGCTGACCTCGACCTGGCGCTCGTCGGCGGCGGCCTTGTACCACTTGGACAGGCAGTTGCGGCAGAAACCGGCGAGGTTCATCAGGTCGATGTTCTGCACATCCTTGCGGCTGTCCAGGTGGGCAACCAGCCGACGGAAAGCGGCGGCTTCGAGTTCGAGGCGTTGTTGGTCGTTCATGGAGGTCTCTGCGAGGCAGCTTCAAGGGGCAAGCTTCAAGCTGCAAGAGTGGATTTGCGGTGGTCAGGCTTGAAGTTTACAGCTTGAGGCTTGCAGCTGCTACGAAGTGGCCCGACTTGCTGCGAGCGTAATCGACACTGATTCGGCGAATCGCAAGGCGTGGGGCTTGTCGACTTCGACTTCGGCGTACAGCACCGACTCGTTGGCCATGACCAGGTCGAGCAATTCCTGGGTCAGGCGTTCGAGCAGGGCGAAGCGGTTGCCTTCCACGTGGGCGATGATCGCCTTGGTGATGGTGCGGTAGTTCAGCGCGTGGTCGATGTCGTTGTCGCGCACTGCCTCCTGGGCGGCATAGAGGATGGTCAGGTTGATCAACACATCCTGCTTGTTGAGGATTTCATCCTCGTTGATGCCAATGAAGGTGCGCAGGCGCAGGTCCTTGACCTTGATGCGTGCCATGGCTGGCTGAAGTTGTGGCATTTACTTGCTCCGTCGAATCAATTGCAGGAACTCCTGGCGCGTGGTGCTGGAGTCGCGAAAGGCGCCGAGCATCACCGAGGTGTTCATGGTCGAGTTCTGTTTTTCGACACCGCGCATCATCATGCACATGTGCTGGGCCTCGATCACCACCGCCACGCCAGCGGCCTGGGTGACCTGCTGCACCGCGTCAGCGATTTGCCGGGTCAGGTTCTCCTGGATCTGCAGGCGGCGGGCGAACATGTCCACCAACCGGGCGATCTTCGACAGCCCCAGGACCTTGCCGGTAGGAATATAAGCCACATGGGCCTTGCCGATGAAGGGCAACAGGTGATGTTCGCACAGGGAATAGAGTTCGATGTCGGCGACGATCACCATTTCATCGCTGTCAGAGGCAAACAGCGCGCCGTTGACGATCTGCTCGACGCTTTGTTCATAGCCATGGCAAAGGTACTGCATGGCCTTGGCGGCACGCATCGGGGTATCGAGCAAACCCTCGCGCTCGGGGTTTTCCCCCAGGCCGATGAGGATCTCGCGGTAGTTCTGGGGCAGGGATAGCGTCATGGTGCATCCTCGAAACAAGGCTATTTGACGTGTCGCCCGCCGTTAACGGTCAGGGTCGTGCCGGTGACATAAGGGTTGTCCAGCAGATAACGCAGGCTCTGGTAGATCACTTCGCTGCCGGGTTCGATACCCAGTGCGGACTTGGCCAGGGCCTTGGCGCGGTAAGCCGCGTCGTCTTCGGGGTTGAACAGTAGCAGGGCCGGGGCGATGCCGTTGACCTTGATCGCCGGGGCGAACTTGGCCGCGAACGACAGGGTCAGGCTTTCCAGGCCGGCCTTGGTGGCGCAATAGGCGATATGTCGGGCGCTGCCCTTGCGGGTCACGTCATCGCTGATATGCACGATATCCGCTGGCGTTGAACGCCGCAGCAACTCGGCGCAATGCAGGTTGATCAGGTAAGGCGCGAGCATGTGCACGCCGAACATGGCGCTGAAGGCCGCTGCTTCGCTGCCGGGCGCCTCGGTCATCCAGGCCGAGGCGTTGTGCACGATGGCCCGCAGCTGGTCGGTGTGCTGCTTGAGTTGTTCGATAAAGGCCTGGATCCCCGTTTCGCTGGAGAAGTCGGCGAACAGTACCACCGCCCCCAGGTCCCGTAACGTTTGCACGCCGGGGCGCTCGGTGCGATAGGTCGCGATCACCGGTTGCCCCTCCTCCAGCAAGCGCCGGGCGCAATGCAGGCCGACGCGCTGGGCTGCACCAGTGATCAGGATCGGAGCGGGGGGGCTGGACATGGGGCGGCTCGGTTCACGGCAAGAGCAAAACTATAACAGCGACGCGGGGCGCGTCCTATGTACAAAGGTCAATCCGGTCGCGACCAGTTGCCCACTGTGGGAGCGAGCTTGCTCGCGATAGCGGTGCGACAGTCAATGAGGATATTGAAGGTCAGGCCGTCATCGCGAGCAAGCTCGCTCCCACAGGGTGACTGTCGAGGCAGGTGGCATCAATGATTGCGTGTAGCCGGCACCGCCCGCTGCGGCGCGCCGTTGAGCCAGTTCGCCAGCAGATGGGTCGACATCGGGATAAACAGGTAGACCATCAGCGGTGTCAGGATGACGGTGCTGATGAGCACGCGGCTCAACAGGCCCAGTTCGCCCAGCAGCGGTCCCAGCAGGAAATTGAACAACAGCGACACGGGAAAGAACGCAAGCCAGATGGCCACGGCCTGTTTCCAGCGTGGGGGACGCTGGCCGACCGAGCCGAACCAGCCATCGATGCCACGCACCCGATGTTCGGAGGGATGGGCAAACAGATCGCTGCCGCGTCCCAGCCAGGCCGTGCGCGAGGCGGAGTGTTCCCAGGCGTGCAGCGTCTGTTCGTCGGCAAAACGGAAAATGATCTGGAATTCATTGTCCTGGGGCGGTGGCGCGAGCACGCCGGACCCCAGGTAACCAGGGAAATCGGTGGCCAATTGTTCGCCTTCGCGCAACCAGGCGATCAGATCCTGATAGCGTCCATTGGCGACGCGGCGGGCCACCATCAACGTGACGGGGGAGGTCGACATTATGTATCTCCTTAAGACAGGCGCAACGCTCCGGATAGGAGGTTTGCGGGGGACGCCCCCGGGGTGGTGGGTTGCGTCTGGTCGCCAAAAAACAGGCAAGGATTATTCCTGATGGCGGGTAAAACAACAAAACCGCACTCCTGAATACGTTGTCCTTGTCATGACGTGACTTGAAGGAGAAGATAGGATCCAATTTTCCAGCCGGAATTGTCCGCCAAAATGAGCGTAATCACAGAGGATAGCTTTATTTTCCAGGCATCAGCCTTGAAAAGGGAAGACCTGTTCCCCATTCGCGAAGTCGCGCGCATGACCGGCGTGAATCCTGTGACCCTGCGCGCATGGGAGCGGCGCTACGGTTTGATCCAGCCCACCCGCACCGAAAGCGGGCATCGCCTGTACTCGTTGAGCGATGTCGAGAAGGTTCGCAGCATCCTGGCGTGGATCGAGCGCGGCGTGGCCGTCAGCAAAGTGGGCAAGATCCTGGCCAAGACCGAGGCGGTGCAACCGGTCTCCACGCTGCTTTCATCCGACCTGGTCAAGGCTGATCACGCCCGGTGGCAGCAACAGGTGGCGAACGCGGTTGGCAACTTTGACGATGTGGAATTGGATCGCGTCTACGGGCAGGTCTTTTCCACCTACACCGTGCCGGTCGTCTTCCAGGACATCCTGATGCCGCTTTGGCGACAAATGCTGTATCGCCAGCCAGAATTCGGGCAAATCAGTGAATGGGTGTTTTTCGACGGGTTCCTGCGTTCGCGCATCATCCAGCGGCTTTTGTTCAAGCGCGAAGGCCGGTCGCCGCGGGTCCTGGTCTGCGCCCTGGCCGGCCAGTGCCGTGAGCTGGAATTGCTGGTCACGGCGCTGTTCCTGTCCAGCGCGGACGTGGGCGTCAGGGCGCTGTCGATCGGCGTGCCCTTCAACGAACTGGTCTTGGTGTGCCAGAAGATCCAGCCGCTGGCCTTGGTGCTGGTTTCCAATCATGCGCCGGTCCCGGACTTGCCCAAGCGCCTGGGCAAATTGGCGATGAGCCTGGATTGTCCGTTGATGCTGGCCGGTGAGGCATCCGATCTGGGGCAGGAAAGCCTGGCGGGCTCGTCGATCGGTTGCCTGGGTAACGAAGGTGTAGTGATGCGTCAGCGCCTGCGTCAATTTCTGGCAGGCAACCTCGACACCTAGAGGTGCATGGAGGGATGGGTCAGGCGATGCTGTTGCAGGATGTACTGGCGCAGGCGCTCGGTCTCGTCCTGGTCATTCTGGTTCAGGTGATAGGCCAGCAAACCTCGATCGGTTTCCCGTTCAAAGCCACCACGCAACGAAATTCTTTCGTAGCCTGAGGGGCTGAACCACAAGGCAAACTGCTTCGGTGGCTTGGTCCGGCCGCGGTTTTCCAGCAATACGCCCTTGCAGGACACTTCGTGGACCCAGAGTGGTCCCGGCTGGCCCTTGATATTTTCCAGCGCCACCGGCTCGTCGAGCGTCAGGCGCCACGGGCGTATCTTCGGTCCGTCTTCGTAGATGCTCGGCACACCCAGGCGCAGGTGCATCGCATGGAATTCGTCTTCCACCAGGTGCAATGGAAACGTCATTTGCTGGTTTTCGAAATTGGCTTGCAGGGTGACCTGCTCATTCGCCGCCAGGCGCGTCAACAAGTCACGGATCTGCGACCCACCGTTGACCAGCAAGCTCGACGTGACGTCCCGCTCGTTCAACTGCGGGTTGTGTTGCATGGTCCGGATGAAATCCAGTTCATCCTGCGTCAGGAGGGCATCGCGCTGCATGGTCGACTCTAAATGAGAATTTACATTTTCACTGGTGATTGTAGTGACTGACCATTAATTCGTGGTTTTGTTTGCACCATTCGTCGCTTCAAGCCGGGCAATCGTTTCCCGGGCTTCGGCCAGCTCCTTTTCCAGCTGGGCGACGCGTTGTTGAGCCTTGACCTGGGTCGTGACGTCTTTTTGCACACCGACGAAATAGGTATACCCGTCAGCCTGGTTTTTTACCGTGGACAATGACAGCTCATTCCAGAACGGTGTGCCGTCCTTGCGGTAGTTGCGCAGCACCTCTCGACAGGCGCCGCCCTCCCGCAAGGCTTGGCGAATCGTCTCCAGGGACGGTTGGTCGCGATCACCCGACTGCAGGAACCGGCAATCCTGGTAAAGGATTTCGTCGCGGTCATAGCCGGTCAAGCGTTCGAAAGCCGGGTTTACGTAGATCAGGATATTGTCTTCGCCTTCTTTTTCGGCGATGACAATCCCGTCGTTGGAAGCATTGATGACCAATTGCATCAATTGAGCGTTGATCATTGGAGGAGCCCTTTTGAACATCCGTGTTGAATCGGCATTTTAGAAGAAATCGCAAGGCTGTCTACTGGCCATTACTGCCGTTGAGAGCCATTCGCAGCCTTGTGGGTGCAACTGTTACTATCCCGGCTCTTTTTTCAGGATCAGGATCAGATTGATGAAAGTCGCCATTCTTTCCGGCTCAGTGTATGGCACCGCCGAAGAAGTCGCCCGGCACGCCGCCAAACTGCTTCGCGACGCGGGCTTCGACGCCTGGCACGACCCTCGTGCGACCCTGGCGGATGTCCAGGCATTCGCGCCAGAAGCCTTGCTGGCGGTGACCTCTACGACCGGCATGGGCGAGCTGCCAGACAGTCTGATGCCGTTGTATTCGACCATCCGCGATCAATTGCCAGGGTTCTTTCGCGGCTTGCCTGGCGCGGTGATTGGCCTGGGCGACGCCAGCTACGGGGATACCTTCTGCGCCGGTGGCGAGCAGATGCGCGAACTGTTCGCCGAACTGGGCGTTCGCGAGCTGCTGCCGATGCTGCGTCTGGATGCCAGCGAAAGCGTCACGCCGGAAACTGACGCCGAGCCATGGCTAGCTGAGTTGATCGAGACGTTGCGGCTTTGAAGCGGATGCGCTGACTCGTTTGGCCAGTAAGCTGGCTGCCAATGCAACTACCGCCTCTGGAAGACCTGACTAGACTGAATTTTCTTGTGTTCGACGTTTTGATGACAAGACTCCTATAACAAGAAACCAGAGGTAAGAACCGTGAGCGTAGCGCCCGTCCAAACGACACTCAGTATCAAGGAACAGGTCAGTGCGGCCGAATGGCAAACCCGGGTGGACCTTGCCGCCTGTTATCGGCTTGTCGCGCTGCATGGCTGGGATGACCTGATCTTCACCCATATTTCAGCGAAGGTCCCTGGCACCGAGGATTTTTTGATCAACCCGTTCGGGTTGATGTTCCATGAAGTCACCGCTTCGAGCCTGGTCAAGGTTGACCAGGCCGGCAACAAGTTGATGGACAGCCCCTACGAGATCAATCCGGCCGGGTACACCATCCACAGCGCGGTGCATGAGGTGCGCCATGATGTGGCTTGTGTGCTGCATACTCACACCGCCGCCGGTGTCGCGGTATCGGCGCAGAAGCAAGGCGTGTTGCCGATCAGCCAGCAAGCACTGTTCGTGCTGTCGAGCCTGGCCTATCACGCTTACGAGGGGGTGGCTTTGAACCACGAAGAAAAGGCACGCCTGCAGGCCGACCTGGGCGAAAGCAATTTCCTGATGCTGCACAACCATGGCTTGCTGACATGCGGCGGCACCGTCGCCGATACCTTCCTGATGATGTTCACCTTTCAACGAGCCTGTGACATCCAGGTCCTGGCTCAGAACGGTGGGGCTGAATTGATTGCCATCGAGCCGCAGATTCTGGCCGGCGCCCGCGCCATGATCGCCGGAGTGACCAAAAGCGCCCAAGGCATGGGCGGCGCGTTGGCCTGGCCGGCGTTGCTGCGTAAGCTCGATCAACAAGACACCGGGTACAGAAGCTGATGGCCTTGGCCCAGATTCCCCTGCGTATTTGGCGCCAGCGCAGCCAGACTTTCCTGTTCCGTGGCCACGCCATCCGTTATTGGGTGGCGGGCCAGGGCGAGCCGCTGCTGTTGATCCATGGTTTTCCCACCGCCAGTTGGGATTGGCATTACCTGTGGCAACCCTTGGCGCAACGCTACCGGGTGATCGCGTGCGACATGCTCGGTTTCGGCGATTCCGCCAAACCGATGGATCACGTCTACAGCCTGCTGGAGCAAGCCGATCTGCAACAGGCCTTGCTGGCGCACCTGAATGTGAAGGGGGCGGTGCATGTGCTGGCCCACGATTACGGTGACAGCGTGGCCCAGGAACTGCTCGCTCGGCATTACGAAGCACGCATCCACCTTGAGAGTTGTGTCTTTCTCAATGGCGGCCTGTTCCCCGAAACCCACCGCCCGGTATGGGCCCAGAAACTCTTGTTGAGCCCCCTGGGCTGGCTGCTGGGGCGGATGTTCTCCCGGGAAAGCCTGGCCTGCAACTTTCGGCAGATTTTCGGCCCCAGGACCGGCCCTACCGAAAGCGAACTGGATGACTTCTGGAGCCTGGTGGCGGCTCATCACGGTCCGCGGATCATGCACAAACTCATCGGCTATATTCCCGAACGTCGTGTGCAGCGTGATCGCTGGGTACTGGCGATGCAGCGCGGCGAAGTGCCATTGCGGGTGATCGACGGCGCAGTCGATCCGATTTCCGGTGAACACATGGTGGCGCGCTACGAGGCCCTGATCCCGAACCCGGACACGGTGTTGTTGCCCGACATCGGTCATTACCCGCACACCGAGGCACCGGTGCAGGTGCTCAAGCATTACCTGGCGTTTCGCGAAGCCATCGCCGCGCCGCGCAGACAAATGGCCTGTACCTGACGACTTGGCATTGAGAAGCGAACCTGTGTGGGAGCGGGCTTGCTCGCGAAGGCGCCAGCACAGCCAACATCCATTCTGACTGGAAGACCGCTTTCGCGAGCAAGCCCGCTCCCACAGCTTTCGGGCGTTTACAAGATTGCGTTCCACTGCAAATCCCTTGTGGGAGCGAGCTAGCTCGCGATAGCGGTCCTCCTGCCAGCCGGAAAATCGAATGCGCCGCCGTGGCTCGGGCCTGCATCATCCCCCCGCCTTATCGGCCACCATTCACTGGCAATCGTGTTGATTGTGACCGGCCGACGGGTGCCGGACACTCGTGGTCATTGTCCTATCCGCCTGCTGGAGTTCTGCCATGAGTGAGTCTGTGCGCTTCGAAGATAAAGTCGTGATCGTCACGGGAGCCGGCGGTGGCCTGGGACGCGCCCATGCGTTGCTGTTCGCCAGACAAGGCGCGAAAGTGCTGGTCAACGATCTTGGCGGCTCGGCGCAAGGGGAAGGGGCCAATGCCTCGGCAGCGGATCGGGTGGTCGCCGAAATCCGCGAGGCAGGCGGCATCGCCGAGGCCAACCACGACTCGGTCACCGATGGCGACAAGCTGGTACAAAACGCGCTCGATGCGTTCGGTCGCGTCGATGTGGTGGTCAACAATGCCGGGATCCTGCGGGACAAGACATTCCACAAAATGGACGACGCCGATTGGGACCTGGTCTACCGCGTCCACGTCGAGGGTGCCTACAAGGTGACCCGGGCCGCATGGCCGCACCTGCGTGAGCAAAACTACGGGCGGGTGATCTTCACCGCGTCCACCTCGGGCATCTACGGCAACTTCGGCCAATCCAACTACGGCATGGCCAAGCTCGGCCTTTATGGCCTGACGCGAACCCTGGCCATCGAAGGCCGCAAGAACAACATCCTGGTCAATGCCATCGCCCCCACTGGCGGCACCCGCATGACCGAAGGCCTGATCCCGCCGCAGGTGTTCGAACAACTCAAGCCCGAACTCGTCAGCCCGCTGGTGGTGTACCTGGCCAGTGAGGCCTGCCAGGAAACCTCCGGCTTGTTCGAAGTGGGCGGCGGTTGGATGGGCAAGGTGCGCTGGGAACGCAGCCTGGGTGCGGGCTTCGACCCGCGCAAAGGGTTTTCGCCCGAAGACGTCGCCGCCCATTGGCAGCAGATCTGCGACTTCGAGGACGCGGTGCACCCGAACGACAACCTTGAAGCGTTGAAGGAAATGATGGCGAATCTGCAACGCCACGCTATCTAAATCCCACTGCCCGGGCCGGTTGCCGCCAGGCGCGGCAAGCGTGCTCATGGACAATATTGTTCACCCGGGTCGCCAGGCTCGCGGTGGTCTCGATAGGGCACAGAGCTATCCCGCATGGCTCAACATCCAGGCAAAGCGCGCGGCGGGGATTTCCTACTGCAACGTAGGAACAAGACGTTTTAACTCGGAAATAACCGCACATAAAAAAGGCCGCTGCAAAAAGCAGCGGCCTAAGCGTGACGTTGCAAAGGAGCTACAAACCAACGTCGATAAACACGGGATGATGGACCGATGCGCCAATCCATCCGAATGACGGTGCGCCAGGCGGGAAGGATGCCGTGGCGACTTGCGCCTGCAGGCCCGTTGCCCTGCAAGCCCGGCCAGCATAGAGATCGAGCCCGACGGGAAACAGCCCGGATCCGGACATGCACCGTTGCAGGGCGCGTAACAGTCGCAGGTGGGGCAGGAATATGCGTGGCGCTGATGGCCCATCATCCAGTCCGTTCATGGGGCGCGCAAACGCCCGTCCCGCAGGGGCTGTAATCCTTTTGAGGTACAGCGCGAATACCTCCTTGGTGCGCTTATCGCCCATGGCGTGCGGCAGTAGGGTGAAGCCTCTGTCACTCACCGGGGAAGACGCATGACAACAATAACAATGCGCGCCATCTTCAAACCGCAGGCGCTGGCCGTCGCGGTGGCCTTGGGTTGCTCTGCCCAGGCGCAGGCCGTTTCATTCAACATTGGCGAGATCGAGGGTCAGTTCGATTCGTCGCTGTCCGTGGGCGCGAGCTGGGGCATGCGCGATGCGGACAAAGACCTGGTCGGCACGGTCAACGGCGGGCGGGGCCAATCCTCCACCGGTGATGACGGACGGCTGAATTTCAAGAAAGGCGAAACCTTTTCCAAAATCTTCAAGGGCCTGCACGACCTCGAGCTCAAGTACGGCGATACCGGTGTGTTCGTGCGTGGCAAGTACTGGTACGACTTCGAGCTCAAGGATGAGGGCCGCGAGTTCAAGGACATCAGCGACAGCAATCGCAAGGAAGGCGCCAAGTCCTCAGGGGCACAGATTCTCGATGCCTTCGTCTACCACAACTATTCCATCGCCGATTTGCCAGGCACCGTGCGCGCCGGCAAGCAGGTGGTCAGCTGGGGGGAAAGCACCTTCATCGGCAACTCCATCAACAGCATCAACCCGGTGGACGTGTCCGCGTTCCGTCGCCCCGGTGCGGAGATCAAGGAAGGCCTGATCCCGGTGAACATGCTGTTCGCCTCCCAGGGCCTGACCGACAAGCTCACCATCGAAGGTTTCTACCAGTTGGAGTGGGATCAGACCGTGGTGGATAACTGCGGCACGTTCTTCGGCAACGACGTGGTGGCCGATGGTTGCACCAGTGGCTACACCGTGGGCAGCCCGGCGATTGCGCCGTTCGTGCCCTTGACCCGGGCATTTGGCCAGGAGATCCAGGTGTCCAGGGAAGGGGTGATCATTCCCCGTGGCGGCGACCGCGACGCCCGCGACTCCGGCCAGTGGGGCACGGCGTTGCGCTGGCTCGGCGATGACACCGAGTACGGCCTGTACTTCATGAATTACCACAGCCGTACACCTACCGTCGGGACCACCACGGCGGGGCGTTCGACGCTGGCGGCGTTGCCGGGAATGGTCGCGATCGCCAACGGCTTGGCCCCTGGCAGCGGTGCGGGTCTGGCGCAAAGCGTGATGCTGGGCCGTGGTGGGTACTACCTTGAATACCCGGAAGACATCCGCCTGTACGGCGCCAGTTTCTCCACGACGTTGCCCACCGGCACCGCCTGGACCGGGGAAATCAGCTACCGTCCCAACGCGCCGGTGCAGGTCAATACCAACGACCTGACCCTGGCCCTGGTCAACCCGATTGCCGGTGGCGCGGCATCGCCTATCGCGACCGCACCGGGTGCCGACAACACCGGTTACCGGCGCAAGGAAGTGACCCAGGTCCAGAGCACCCTGACGCACTTCTTCGATCAGGTGCTGGGGGCTGATCGCCTGACCGTGGTTGGCGAAGCGGCGGTGGTGCACGTCGGTGGCCTGGAGTCCAAGGACAAGCTGCGTTATGGCCGTGACTCGGTCTATGGCCAATACGGCTTCCAGGGCGACACCGATGGTTTCGTCACCTCGACGTCCTGGGGTTATCGCGCCCGGGCGATCCTCGATTACTCCAACGTGATCGGCGGGGTGAACTTCAAGCCCAACGTGTCCTGGTCCCACGACGTGGCCGGCTATGGCCCCAACGGTCTGTTCAACGAAGGCGCCAAGGCCATCAGCGTTGGTGTCGATGCCGATTACCGCAACACCTACACCGCCAGCTTGAGCTACACCGACTTTTTTGGCGGCGATTACAACGTTCTCGAAGACCGCGATTTCCTCGCGTTGAGCTTCGGCGTGAACTTCTGATCTGGCTGACAAGGAAAACCCAATGCGCAAGATGATCCTGCAATGCGGTGCCCTGGCCTTGAGCCTGCTGGCGGCGAACGTGATGGCGGCGGTTTCGCCGGAGGAAGCGAACAAGCTGGGCACCAGTCTCACCCCCATTGGTGCGGAAAAGGCGGGTAACGCCGATGGCTCGATCCCGGCCTGGACCGGTGGTATTGCGAAAAACGCCGGGGCCGTGGACAGCAAGGGCTTTTTGGCCGACCCGTTCGCCAATGAAAAACCACTGTTCACCATCACCGCCGCGACGGTGGACAAGTACAAGGACAAGCTGTCCGAAGGGCAGGTGGCGATGTTCAAGCGCTACCCGGAGACCTACAAGATCCCGGTCTATCCGACCCATCGCAGCGTTTCCCTGCCGCCGGAAATCTACGAGTCGGCCAAGCGCAGTGCGCTCAACGTGACGTCCATCAACGACGGTAACGGCTTGTCCAACTTCACCGGCAATCGCTACTACGCCTTCCCGATCCCCAAGAACGGCGTGGAAGTCATATGGAACCACATCACCCGTTATCACGGTGGCAACCTGCGACGCATCATTACTCAGGCCACGCCACAGACCAATGGCAGTTTCACGCCGATCCGCTTCGAAGAAGAAATCGCCGTGCCGTTCCTGATCAAGGATGCCGACCCGGAAAAGGCCAGTAACGTGCTGACCTATTTCAAGCAGGAGGTCACCGCCCCGGCACGCCTGGCCGGTAATGTGCTGTTGGTGCACGAAACCCTGGACCAAGTGAAGGAGCCACGCCTGGCCTGGATCTACAACGCCGGCCAGCGCCGTGTGCGTCGTGCCCCGCAAGTGGCCTACGACGGCCCGGGCACCGCCGCCGACGGGTTGCGCACCTCCGACAACTTCGACCTGTTTTCCGGCGCGCCGGACCGCTACGACTGGAAACTGATCGGCAAGAAGGAAATGTACATCCCGTACAACAGCTACAAGCTCGACTCGCCCAGCCTCAAGTACGACGACGTGATCAAGGCCGGCCACATCAACCAGGACCTGACCCGCTATGAACTGCACCGGGTCTGGGAAGTGGTCGGGACGGTCAAGCCCAGCGAGCGGCACATCTACGCCAAACGCCACATGTACTTCGACGAGGACAGCTGGCAGGCCGCGCTGGTGGACCACTACGACGGTCGCGGTCAACTGTGGCGGGTGGCCGAAGGTCATGCCCAGTTCTACTACGACCATCAGAACCCGGGCTACACCCTGGAGGCGCTCTACGACATCATCGCCGGCCGCTACATCGCGCTGGGGATGAAGAACGAAGAGAAACACAGCTACGAGTACGGCTTCGAAGCCCGGGCAGCCGACTACACGCCGGCGGCGCTGCGCTCGACCGGGGTTCGATAACCCTTCGGACGGACACCGCATCTGTGGCGAGGGAGCTTGCTCCCGCTGGGGCGCGCAGCGGCCCTGAAACCAGATGGCTCGATGTATCAGGTGCATTGAGTGGACCGTTTTGGGGCTGCTGCGCAACCCAGCGGGAGCAAGCTCCCTCGCCACGGGACCGAGTCTGATTTGAACCCGACATGACGACCGGCAGCAAACCTGCCGGTCGTTTTTTTATGGGCGCCAATCAGCGCGCTGAATACTTCTCCAAAGGTCGGCGACACAGGGCTAGGGTGGTGAGATAACAATAAACAGGATCACCCACATGACCGCCATGACCCCGTGTCCGGACCGTCCAGGATTGCTGCCTCGCCTGTCCTCGACACATCTGCCGCGGCGGTCCCTGAGCGAGCCGCTGCTGGCTTCCGAGGCGCGGGTCAAACTGCTCTGCGCGCCGGCGGGCAGCGGCAAGAGTGCATTGTTCGCCGAGTGTTTCCTGCAGGCTCCCAGCGACTGTCGGCTGCATTGGTTGCCCTTGGGGGGCGCGGCGTTGAGCGCGGTGCAAATGTGCGAGCGCCTGGCGCAGACCCTCGGGCTGCCGGTGCTGGATGAAACGGGTTTGTTGGCCCACCTGGCGCGTTTGCAAACACCCACCTGGTTATTCCTGGACGACTATTGCCGGGTGCCGAACCCCGAGCTGGACCAACTGCTCGACCGTTTGTTGAACACCAGCAGCCCGGCATTGCACCTGTGGTTGAATGGCCGCCGCCGCCCCCACTGCAACTGGCCGCGACTGTTGCTTGATGACGAACTGCACGAGTTTGACCCGCAGGCGTTGTTCTTCACCCCTGATGATATCCAGCCACTGCTTCGCCATCTGCCCGGCCCCCAGGCTGCCCGCACGGCTCGCGAGGTGATTCAGCGCAATGGTGGCTGGTGTGCCGGGGTGCGCATCACCCTGCTCGAGCGTTGCGAATGGGCGCGCAGTCATGCGACACCGGGGCGGCCGGGGACCTTGCTCGACTACCTGGAGTACGAACTGTTCAGCACGCTGACCCCGGACCTGGCACAGGCCTGGCGCGTGCTGGCGCATCTGCCGCGGTTCAATGCCCGGCTGTGCGAGCACTTGTTCGGCGACACGGTGGGCGCCCAATGCCTGCCGTTGTTGCTGGCGTTGGGGTGCTTCATCGAGCCGTGGGAGCAGACCTCGGATTGGTTGCAGATCTTCCCGGCCCTGGCCCGGTTGGTGCGTGAAGAGCCCTGGTCCCAGGGGCGCTCCTGGCACCGCCGGGCCTGCCAGTGGTTTGCCGCCGAGCAGGACTGGCAAATGGCGTTCGAGCAAGCCATGTTGGCCGAGGAGTTCGAGACCGCCGTCAGTTTCTTGCAGCATTTGAATTTCGAGCACGTCTTGCAGCGCCGTAACGTGGTGCTGTTGCTGAGCTTGCACGATCAACAAGGCGAAGCGCTGACCCTTGATACGCCGCAGTCGGTGGGGCTGGTCACCGCTGCGCTGTTGTTCGCCGGACGCTTCGATGAAGCGTCGACGTGCATTGAGCAACTGGCCAGGTTCCTGCCGCAACCTTCGGCCTGTCGGCAGCGGCAGGTGCTGGCCAGGTGGCTGGTCTTGCGCGGCTGGTTGCTGCACCTCTCGGGCGATGGCGAACCGGCGCGCGAACATTTCCTCCAGGCCCAGGCCAGCCTGGAGCCCGAGGCCTGGTCCCAACGGGTGCTGTGCCTGGGGGGGCTGACGCAGCAGGCGCTGCTGGCTGGCGAACTGGCCTCGGCGCAATGGATCAACCGCCAGGCGTTATGCCTGGCGCGAGCGCAGGGTTCGCTGGTCTTTGAAGGATTGCTGGAACTGGACCACGCCCAGGTCCTGGAGCAACGCGGCGCGCCGCATCGGGCCGATCATTTGCTGGCCGCCGTCCAGGCACTGCTGGATAAACCGGGCCAGGACTTTTCAGCGTTGTTGGGACGGATTGCCTTGCGGCGCGGGCGCCTGGCGTTGCGCATGGGGTTTGAGGAACGGGCCGCCGAGCACTTTCAAACGGGCTTGGAAACGGGCCTGCACAGCCAGGACAAACAGGTGCTCTATGGCTTTCTCGGCAAGGCCTGCCTGGCTGCCAACCAGGGCGACTACGGCGAGGCCTTCATGCACCTGCGCGATGCCGAGCGGATCATGCAGCAGCGGCACATCCCCGACACCGTTTACCGTGGCGTGTTGTTGCAAACCAGCTGCCAGTTCTGGTTGCAACAGGGGCGGGCGGAACTGGCCCATGAAGCCTTGACCCGCGTCTTGCGGCATTTTCGCGGACCCCAGGCCAAGCACGCGCCTCCCGCGACCCTGGAGCTGATTGCGCGACTTGAATACCTGCTGGTGCTGGCCGAGGTCTACTTGCAGCGGGCACAGGCGCCACAGGCGCGCCTGCAGGCCATGATCGCCCAGGCGCAGCACGCTGAAATGCACAGTTTGGAAACCGAACTGCACCTGGTGCTGACCGAGGTCGTCTGGTTGTCCGGCGATCGTGCCCAGGCCCGGTCACTGCTGCAAGAGGGGCTCAAGCGAGTCGCGTGCTGGCGGGCCCAGCAAGCGTTGTGCGAACTGCGCTTGCGCCAGCCCGAGTTGTTGCGCTGGGGGCAATCGGCAGAACAGGCCGAGTCGCCCGTCACCGCCGAGGAGACGTTGCTCAGTCATCGCGAGCTGGAGGTCCTGGAGCTGATTGCCCAAGGGCATTCAAACCAACAGATTGCCGAACAGTTGTTCATCTCGTTGCACACGGTGAAAACCCATGCGCGTCGCATCCACAGCAAGTTGGGTGTGCAGCGACGTACCCAGGCGGTGGCAAAAGCCAAGGGCATGGGGGTGATGGGTTAGCTGCAATGATTCGAAACTTCACGCACGCTTACACTTGCCTTTTTTACAGTCGGGCGCTGGCCTGTGTATAACGGCCTGGCTGAAGTTCAAGTCTCAAGTTGCCGCTTCAGTTGACCGGATGCCATGTTGCTGCATCAGGCGCACACCCCATAACAGCTCGAACAGGAAGTTCGAGCTTATGAAATGACAAGGATGTCTTATGAATACCCCGTTGTTTTCTTCTCACTCCGAAAGACTTCAAGCACTGAAAAACACGCGTGTGGATTTTGCCGTGCAGGTGCTATTGGATCATTACCTGGAGCCATTGGATGTCAACCCATTCACCGCCTATGTGAACACGTTGGTGGACTTCCCCAAGCTCGAAACAGCAACTTCCCGAACGTTGTTCGAGGAAACGCTGGCCTGGGTTGAAAAGCAAAGCCTGCCCACCTATACGCAAGGAATCAGTAATGTGTTCAACAGGCGTTATTCCTTTGCTGCCGAAGATCGGATAAAGACGCTGGACTTGATCGCATTTGAAAAAATCGTCATAGACGTCGTTGCAAGTTTGATGGAGAAACCTGCAATCGATTTATCCCCGCGTTCCCTCAGGCCATTGGCCGCCGAGGATGTGCACGGCGCCTTGAAAGTTCATGCGCCCAACATCTATCCAGAGGGTGTGTACGTGACCAGTTTTATTGACCATGGCCTCGGCAGGCGCATGGTGTTGTCTTCCGAGCGGCTGGTTGAGTATCTATTGGGTCATTTCAAGAACGACGTGATTCCCTTCCATTCGAAGGGCAGCCAGCAAGGCATTTATACCGTCGGCTTCAGCGGCGAAGAGCGCCACCTCCATCCGCAACTGATCACCCCGCATCTCAATGATCTAGTGATCAAGATTGTCCCGGATTTCCTGGGCTGAGCCTGGACCGGCCTCATACCCCATCCGCCAACTCACGGCCCGGGTCGCCGCCAACAGTCGTTGCGCCGCCGGGCCATTTTCGTCGGCGTGGAACAGCGAGGTCGGGCCGACGATGGTCATCACGGCCTTGACCTCGCCGACCGCATTGAAGACCGGGGCGGACAAGGCGTCCACGCCCGGCATCAGCAAGCCATGCACATGGTGCAGGCCACGGCTGCGAATCTGCTCGCACAGGCTGGCATAGGCACGATCATCGGCCAGGGCGTGGTGCTCGGTGCCTTGCACTTCCTGCTCGCGCAGGCCGATCGTCTCGCGCGCTGGCAGATAAGCGCTGAACACCAGCCCCGTGGACGAACTGAGCAGCGGCAACACCGAGCCCAGTTGCGTCACCACGGTCACGGCCCGCACGGCGGGTTCGATACGCACCACGGTCGCGCCATGGTTGCCCCACACCGCCAGGAAGCAGGTTTCGTTCAAGTCATCGCGCAGTTCGGCCAGGGGCAGGGCGGCCACTTGCAGCACGTCCATGCCGTTCAACGCGGCCAGGCCCACGCGCAGGGCTTCGCGGCCCAGGCCGTAGTGGTTGGTGGCGGCGTTCTGCTCGGCGAACCCGCTGGCGATCAAGGCCTGCAAGTAGCGATGGACCTTGCTCGCCGGCATCTGCACGTGCTCGGCCAGGCGCGACAGTGACGTGGAGGGGGAGAGTTCGGCCAGGGCCTTGAGAATGTCGGTGCCGACTTCGGCCGAGCGGACTTTCTGTTTACCGTTGCTGAGCGGGGTTTCCATGGAGGCGCAGGGTCCAGAGGCGAATGGGCGTCTTTATAGCTTGACGGTCGTCGTCGAGCAAATTACGTTATGCGTAATTGAATTACGATAAAAATAACCCGGTGCGCCTCAACCACTCCGTTGAGTGACAGGCCGCAGTCCCAGGAGGCTCCATGAACCTCGATTCCACAGCGTCGGACCTGGCTTACCAGTCAGGCTTTGGCAACGAATTTGCCAGCGAAGCCTTGCCCGGCGCCTTGCCCATCGGCCAGAACTCTCCGCAGAAAGCCCCGTACGGTCTCTACGCCGAGTTGTTCTCTGGCACGGCGTTCACCATGGCCCGCAGCGAAGCGCGGCGTACCTGGATGTATCGCATCCGGCCGTCGGCCAATCACCCGGCCTTCACCAAGCTCGAACGGCAATTGGCGGGTGGCCCGCTGGGTGAGGTCACGCCCAATCGCCTGCGCTGGAACCCGCTGGACATTCCCGCCGAGCCCACCGATTTCCTCGACGGGCTGGTGTGCATGGCGGCCAATGCCGGCGCGGACAAGCCAGCCGGCGTCAGCCTTTATCACTACCGGGCCAACCGCTCCATGGAGCGGGTGTTTTTCAATGCCGACGGTGAGTGGTTGATCGTGCCGCAACTGGGACGGCTGCGGATCGCCACCGAACTGGGCGTACTGGAACTGGCGCCGCTGGAAATCGCCGTGCTGCCACGGGGCCTGAAATTTCGCGTTGAACTGCTCGACCCGCAGGCCCGGGGTTACCTCGCCGAAAACCATGGCGCGCCGCTGCGCCTGCCGGACCTGGGGCCCATCGGCAGCAACGGCCTGGCGAACCCGCGGGACTTCCTGACGCCAGTCGCCCATTACGAGAACGTCACGCAACCGACCACCCTGGTGCAGAAATTCCTCGGTGAGTTGTGGGGCTGCGAGCTGGATCATTCGCCTCTTGACGTGGTGGCCTGGCACGGCAACAACGTGCCGTACAAATATGACCTGCGCCGCTTCAACACGATTGGCACGGTCAGCTTCGATCACCCGGATCCGTCGATTTTCACCGTGCTGACCTCGCCCACCAGCGTCCACGGCTTGGCCAATCTCGACTTCGTGATTTTCCCGCCCCGCTGGATGGTGGCGGAAAACACCTTCCGTCCGCCGTGGTTCCACCGCAACCTGATGAACGAATTCATGGGCCTGATCCAGGGCGCCTACGATGCCAAGGCCGAAGGTTTCCTGCCGGGCGGTACGTCCCTGCACAGTTGCATGAGCGCCCATGGCCCGGACGGCGAGACCTGTACCAAGGCGATCAACGCTGATCTTCAGCCGACGAAAATCGACAACACCATGGCCTTCATGTTCGAGACCAGCCAGGTCTTGCGCCCAAGCCGTTTCGCCCTGGACTGTCCGCAACTGCAAACCGACTACGATGCTTGTTGGGCCTCGCTGCCTGTCACGTTCGACCCGAACCGGAGATAACCATGACTCAAAGTTCCCCTGCCCGTAGCTGGGTCGCCAGTGCCAACGGTCACGCCGACTTCCCGTTGCAGAACCTGCCATTGGGTGTCTTCAGCGTCGATGGCGGTGCCTTGCGCTGCGGCGTGGCGATTGGCGAGCGGATTTTCGATCTGCAAGTGGCGCTGCAAGCGGGCTTGTTTGATGGCGCGGCGCAACAAGCCGTCGAAGCCATGGCCGGCGGCCAGTTGAATGGGTTTTTCGACCTGGGCCGCAGCGCCCGGGTTGCCCTGCGTGAACGACTGCTGGAACTGTTGCGCGAAGACAGTCCGTTGCGCGACAAGGTCGAAGCGCTGGAGGCGAAGTTGCTGCTCCTCGCCGCCGACTGCCAGATGCACCTGCCGGCCAGGATCAACGACTACACCGATTTCTACGTGGGTATCGAACATGCGCAGAATATCGGCAAGCTGTTTCGCCCCGACAATCCATTGCTGCCCAACTACAAATACGTGCCCATCGCTTACCACGGTCGCGCTTCGACCATTCGCCCGTCCGGCACCGACGTGCGCCGTCCCAAGGGCCAGACCCTGCCGGCCGGCCAGACCGAGCCGACCTTCGGCCCGTGTGCGCGGCTGGATTATGAGCTGGAACTGGGTATCTGGATCGGCAAGGGCAATGCGCTGGGCGAACCGATCCCCATTGGCGATGCCGCCGAGCACATCGGCGGGTTCTGCCTGCTCAACGACTGGTCGGCCCGGGATATCCAGGCCTGGGAATACCAGCCCCTGGGGCCGTTTCTGTCGAAGAGTTTTTTGACCAGCATTTCACCGTGGGTGGTGACGGCCGAGGCCCTGGAACCGTTCCGCGGCCCGCAACCGGCGCGTCCGCAAGGCGATCCGCAACCGCTGCCGTACCTGTTGGACACACGTGACCAGGCCGACGGTGCTTTCGACATCGAGCTGGAAGTCCTGTTGCTGACCGAGGCCATGGTCGAGCAGAACCTGCCGGCCCAGCGCCTGGCGCTGAGCAACACCCGCTACATGTATTGGACCGTGGCGCAAATGGTCGCGCACCACAGCGTCAACGGCTGCCAGTTGCAGGCCGGCGACCTGTTTGGCTCGGGCACCTTGTCGGGCCCTGAAAACCATCAATTCGGCAGCCTGCTGGAAATCACCGAAGGCGGCAAGAAACCGATCGAACTGGCGTCTGGCGAAGTGCGTCGATTCCTCGAGGACGGTGACGAAATCATCTTGCGGGCCCGTTGCCGCCGCGAGGGGTTCGCCTCCATCGGTTTTGGCGAGTGCCGGGGCAAGATCCTGCCGGCGCGTTGAGGGGAGGCATGGAACTCTATACCTACTACCGCTCCACCTCGTCCTATCGGGTGCGCATTGCGTTGGCGCTCAAGGGCCTGGATTACCAGGCCTTGCCCGTCAACCTGATCGCCGCGCCCGGGGGCGAGCATCGCCAGCCGGCCTACCTGGCGATCAACCCCCAGGGCCGGGTGCCGGCGCTGCGTACCGATGAGGGCGCGTTGCTGGTGCAATCGTCGGCCATCATCGAATACCTGGAGGAGCGTTATCCCCAGGTGCCGCTGCTCAGCGCCGACCTGGCGGTGCGCGCCCACGAGCGTGGTGTCGCCGCATTGATCGGTTGCGACATTCATCCCCTGCACAACGTCAGCGTGCTCAACCAACTGCGGCAGTGGGGCCACGATGAAGCGCAGGTGACGCAGTGGATCGGGCATTGGATCAGCCAGGGCCTGGCGGCGGTGGAGCAGTTGATTGGCGATGAGGGTTATTGCTTCGGTACCGAGCCGGGGTTAGCGGATGTGTTCTTGATCCCGCAGTTGTACGCTGCCGAGCGGTTCAATGTGTCTTTGCAAGCGTATCCGCGGATTCGTCGGGTCGCGGCATTGGCGGCTGGGCATCCAGCGTTCCAGCAGGCGCATCCGGCGAAGCAGCCGGATACACCCTGAGGGCTCACATGGGACTGAAGGCCAGGTGATCTTGTGGCGAGGGAGCTTGCTCCCGCTGGGACGCGAAGCGGCCCCAAGCTTTCTGGCGGTTGCTGCGCAACCGAGCGGGAGCAAGCTCCCTCGCCACAGGGCCGTCATCGCTCCGGAACAAAGTCCACCGGCTCAATGCACCACCGAATTCGGCGGCAAATGCCCCAGCCGCTCCGTCAGCCGGATTCGCTGGATCGGATCGTCGCTGAGCATCAGGGCATGCTCCAGGTCGAAGCGTTCGGCGTTGGGGCAATCGAGGCGCTGATACAGGCTGGCGCGGGCCAGGTAATCGGCGGCGCTGGCGTTGCCCAGTTCCAGCACCCGTTCGGCGTCGATCAGGGCCGCGATGTAATCGTCGTTGGCCAGATGCAGTTGGCGCAGGTTGCGCGACAGGCGCTGCAGCATCTGCATCGGCTCGGCGTTGACCAGGTGCTCCGCCTTGAGCAGCATGTTCGCGCCGTATTGGCGCTGTAGCAGTTCCCGGCAGTCATTAGGGTACAACCGGCGCCCACCGCACGGGTCGAGCAGGTGATCGGCACCGGGCACCTTCAACAGGAAATGCCCGGGGAAATTGACACCGACCATCGGAATTTCCAGGCCACGGGCCAGTTCCAGGGCAATCAGCCCGAGGGCCAGGGGTTGCCCACGCTTGCGGGCCAGGACTTGGTCCAGCAACGCCGCATGTGGTCGCAGGGGGGTGAAGTCGTCTTGGGCGAAACCCAGGTCATTGAGCCGTCGCAACAGGGGCTGGCCCAGTTCGCTGACAGGCAGCATCGGCAGGCCATGGCTGACCCGCTGTTGCAGCTCCTTGAAATCCTTCAGCAAGGTCGGGACGTCGACGTCGCGATCATGTTCGGCAGCGATCCACAACGCCGCTTCGAACAGCGCCGGTGGTGAGCGGTGCAGACAGTCAAAAAAGGCTTGGCGCGGTTTCATCGAACTCTCCGGGCTATGCTCCCGTTTTAGCCCTGCCATGGATTTTCGTCCAGTCTCGAACAGCCACCGTCACAGGTTATGCCGAAAAAGACTGATCACCCTGACGACTTATTCCGGCGTGCTCCAGCAATTTTCGACTGCACGCCTATACTGGCGAAACAAACAAAAGTGATTCGGGAGCCTTACGATGTTTGCTCTCATGCAAAGCTCCCGCCTTGAATCGCTGCACCTAAGCGTAGACCCGACGACCGGGTTGAAGGCGGTGATTGCTATTCATTGCAGCCGTCCCGGGCCTGCCCTGGGGGGCTGTCGTTATCTTGCCTACCCCGACGACGAAAGTGCCGTGGCAGACGCCGTGCGCCTGGCCCAGGGCATGAGCTACAAGGCGGCGCTGGCTGGCTTGCCCGTGGGCGGCGGGGTCGCGGTGATCATGCGTCCGGCCCATGTCGAGAGTCGGGCGGCGCTGTTCGAAGCCTTTGGTCGTTGTATCGAGCAATTGGACGGGCGCTACATCACGGCCATCGACAGCGGCACGTCGGTGGCCGACATGGATTGCATCGCCCAGCAGACCCGCCATGTCACCAGCACCACGGCCTCGGGAGACCCCGCGCCCCACGCGGCCATGGGCGTTTTTGCCGGCATCCGTGCCACCGCCATGGCCCGCCTGGGCAGCGATAACCTCGAAAGCCTGCGGGTGGCGATCCAGGGCCTGGGCAATGTCGGTTATGCCCTGGCCGAACAACTGCACGCGGCGGGTGCCGAACTGCTGGTCAGTGACATTGACCCTGGCAAGGTGCAACTGGCCATGGAGCAACTGGGCGCCCATCCGATCGCCAACGACGCCCTGCTCAGCACCCCCTGTGACATCCTCGCCCCCTGCGGCCTGGGCGGGGTGCTCAACAGCCACAGCGTGGCGCAACTGCGCTGCTCGGCCGTTGCCGGCTCGGCCCACAATCAGTTGAGTAGCCTGCAGGTAGCCGACCAGTTGGAGAGGCGCGGGATTCTTTATGCGCCGGACTATGTGATCAACTCCGGTGGGCTGATCTATGTCGCGCTGAAGCATCGCGGCGAAGAACTGTCGACGATCACCGCACATTTGTCGAAGATCGGCGCCCGGCTCACGGAAGTCTTCGCCCACGCCCAGGCGGAGAAGCGCTCACCAGCCCGGGTGGCCGATGAGTTGGCGGAGCGCCTGCTGTATCGCTGAAAATCCAATGGTGGGAGCGAGCTTGCTCGCGATGGCGACCGTGCATTCAACGTCTTCATCGACTGTCACACCGCTATCGCGAGCAAGCTCGCTCCCACAGTTGTGCTCGCCTTTATTCCTTGCGTCAGGCGTGCTGCCCTTATCCGGCCGGAAAGCATCCACACAAGCGCATCACCCGGCATCGGGTGTTATCAGGCGTGCGGCGTTGTTGGGTTGGTCCAGCAGGTCGGCGATCAGATCCGCGTCGTTATTACTAAAAAGATCGCAGCCTTCGGCAGCACCTACACGGTTGTTCCGTGTGGGAGCTGCCGAAGGCTGCGATCTTTTTTGGGTTACTCGTCCGACGGGTTGAGCAGTTCGGACAAGGCGTCCGGCTGGCTCTTGAATGCCTTGGCGAACACGTCGCGATTCTTCGCCATGTAGATCCCGGCTTCTTCCACCTGTTGCTCGCTCAGCGATGGAACGGCTTTTTGCAAAACCTCGGCCAGCAATTCGGCGAGCTCCAGCATTTTGTCATGACGGTCAGCTTCGGCTTTATCCATGAACAAGCGCTCCAGATCTCGGCTGCTGCGGTATACCACTTCGACGGCCATTCACCACCTCACATGCCTTCACATTGGTTTGTCTTTGCGACTACTGTGTTTATATACAGGCAAAAGGATAAGCGAATCCTGTTGCTTTGGATAGTGGCTTTTTAATGTAGACCGATTTCGGCATGTGAGCGCCAAGCGTGTGGGAGCAAAGCTTGCTCGCGATTAAGCCTGCATGAAGCTCCCAAAAGTGCCGGATACCAGCCTATCGCCATCTCACCCTCAGTCACTGGCCTTTTTTCTGCATGCAGAACAATCGTCACGTCCAACCCGCATCATCCGGTCGAGCCGACCTAAGGAACTACATCGTGAAAATAAACTGGGCCGAGAACCTGCGCCAGAACGTCCATCAACTGGCCGAGTCCCTGGGAAACCTGTTCGTCGAGACCTTCCATTACCTGGCGCTGTTCGCCATTGGTGCGGTGACCGCGTGGGCGGCGGTGATGGAGTTCTTGCAGATGATCGAGGCGGGGCACATCAAGATCGACGACATCCTGCTGCTGTTCATCTACCTGGAATTGGGGGCGATGGTCGGGATCTACTTCAAGACCAACCATATGCCGGTACGGTTTCTGATCTACGTGGCGATCACCGCGCTGACGCGGTTGCTGATTTCCAACGTTTCCCACCACAGCCCGCCCGACCTGGGGATCATTTACCTGTGCGGTGGCATCCTGCTGCTGGCGTTTTCGATCCTGGTGGTGCGCTACGCTTCGTCGCAGTTCCCTTCGGTGAAGATCGAGCACCCGCACCGCAAAGTCGGCGCGGGTTCCAGCGAACATGCCGAAGTGGAGAAGGGTGAGATTTAAAGGCCGGCGGCAGAAGGTGCCGAACCCTGTGCATGCGGTGGTGGCAGCTTGATGTTGTCGCCGCCGGTCATGGCTTCGAGGATGGCCACGGCGCTGTGGCCCTGCTCGATGGCGATGCCGAACTGAATGCTTTGCACCAGGCGCTTGAGCCGCTCCGGGTCATTGCGTTGCTGGGCGCTGATCATGCGTTTGGCGACGATGCGCCCGCTCTTGGACAGGGTCAGCATGATGCTGCCATCCAGGCCCTGGATACTCAGGTTGATTTGATAGTGCGGCGCAAAAGCGTCGGTAATGATCTGAAAAGGGTTGTCCATGATGCGTCACCGCCTGATTGAACGTGCAGTTGTTGACCGGCCGTGATCGCAATTAGTTCGCAACACTGGACCATCGGCCATTCCATGATCGTGTTCATCTCAAATTTTCCAGGGCTGGGCAGGCTTCAAACCGAAAGATCGCAGCCTGCGGCAGCGCCTACGGAGAAGTAGCAAGTGGCATGCCGGAAAAACCGTCGGACAATGATCCCGGCGCCCAGGCGCCGAACGCTCTGGAATGCGGCTGCCCGTTTCGGGGCAATAACGTGCGGATGTTCGTTGACGGTGCAGGAAGGGAGGCGATTTGTGGCGGGTGGGCAGGGCGGGGCAACTCCCGACAGTAACAGCGCTTTTGCCTGTTGTCCGACTTTATTTGCAAATGGATATTTATATTTTTCCAGGGGTTGAATTGTTCTTTCGCCAGCCCGACTCTGTATTCAAGGGGCCGTTGCATCAACGTCGATGGCCCCCGGCGAGCTAGCTGAAATAAGGGATGAACTATGCAAATCCAAGTCAACAGCGATAACCATATTCAAAGCAGCATCCGACTGGAGGAGTGGGTACGTACTACCATTGAAAGCACGCTCGAACGTTATGAAGAAGATCTGACACGGGTCGAGGTTCATTTGCGGGACGAGAACGGCGACAAGCCGGGTCCCCATGACCTGCGTTGCCAGCTTGAGGCGCGGCCTAAAGGCCACCAGCCGATTTCCGTGACGCACAAGGCCGATACGCTGGAACTGGCGATCGAGGGGGCGGCCACCAAGCTTGAAAACGCCTTGGAGCACCTGTTCGGCAAACTGCGCGGCAAGCGCGCTGCCATTGCGACACCGACCGAATCCGTTGCCTTGGCCGATGCGCTATTGGAAGAAGAATTCCTGGAGAACGAGCGGGCCGCACTCAACGGCTGAGCCCGATCGCTTAAAGTCACTCACCGAACGGGCCTGCAATCGCAGGCCCGTTTTGCTTTTATCGGTCCGGTGCGGCAAATAAGCCCATTCCCGCATTGATCCTATTCCCCTGTGTGCGGGGCTTGCTCGCGAAAGCGGTGGGTCAGCTTGCGAAGTTGTTGAATGTCCTGACGCCATCGCGAGCAAGCTCGCTCCACAGAAGGGATTTGTGTCGAATGGCGATTTTGTGACCGCCCCAAGTCCAGTGTGGGAGCGAGCTTGCTCGCGATGGCGATAGTCTGGCTAGCGCAAGAACGCCTGTCGATATTCCCCGGGGCTTGCCCCCACGGTCTGGCGAAAACGGTTGGTGAAGTGGCTGGCGCTGGCGAATCCGCAGGCCAGTGCCACCTCGCCCAGCGGTTGTGAGGTGGTGCGCAGCAAGTGTCGCGCGCAAGCCAGGCGCCGGGCCAGGACATACTGGTGGGGCGGCAGCCCGAAGCTTTCGCGGAACATCCGTGCGAAGTGGTATTCGGACAATGCGCACAGTGCCGCCAGTTGCCCAAGGCTGATAGCCTCTGCCAGGTGGCTGTCGACGTAATCCACCAGCAACCGTCGCTGGTGAGCCGCCAGGCCGCCTTTGAGGCGAAGCCCCTGGCGCTGGCCGACCTGGCTGAGCAGCAGGTGGTTGAGCAGGTCATGGGCCAGGCTGGTGGTCAGCAGGCGTTCAGCGGGTTCGTCCCAGTTCAGCGCGATCAACTGGCGAAAGCGTTGTGCCTGTTGCGGGTCGTCGAGGAACGTCTCCTCGTGCAGTTGCACCTGCCGCGGTTCGCGGTCCAGCAGCGTGATGCAACCCAGGGCGAATTGCTCAGGGCTGAAATACAAGTGGGCAAGGCGAATGTCGCCGTTGATGACCCAGGCCGATTCATGTCCGGCGGGCAGTACGCAGAGTTTGCCCGGCGCCCCTGTGGTCTCGGGTCGTTCGCGGCGAAACGTACCGGTGCCACCGGCAATGTAGCAGGACAACGTATGGTGAGTCGGCGCCTCGTAGTCCTGGGCGTCGTGATGGTTGCTCCACAAAGCGGCCGCCAAGCCGTCCCCGAGCTCGGCGCTGTGCTCCAGGCGAGCGTTGGGCGAGCTGTTGAGGGCTTGAAAGACTTGCAGGCTTTGCAGTGTGGACATGATCGGTTCTCTCCGACTCGAATCCTACTCCGTCGGCCGGCCCATGCCAGCCTGTAAACCGACAAAAGCGCAAGTTTACGCAAGTATGGGGTGGCCAACGGCGTGACACTGTGGGCCATTGCCAGGAGTCGTCACCATGAACCTCTCGTTGTACCTGCTCACCGTGCTCATCTGGGGCACCACGTGGATTGCCCTGAAACTGCAACTGGGCGTTGTCGCCATTCCTGTGTCGATTGTCTATCGCTTTGGCCTCGCGGCCTTGATTCTGTTCGCGATGCTGCTGCTCAGCCGACGCCTGCAAGTGATGAACCGGCGCGGCCATTTGATTTGCATCGCTCAGGGCCTGTGCCTGTTCTGCATCAACTTCATGTGTTTCCTCACGGCCAGCCAGTGGATTCCCAGTGGGTTGGTGGCCGTGGTGTTCTCCACAGCCACGCTCTGGAATGCCTTCAACGCGCGGGTATTTTTTGGCCAGCGGATCGCGCGTAACGTGCTGTTGGGCGGTGCCTTGGGACTGCTGGGGCTGGCGTTGCTGTTCTGGCCGGAACTGGCCGGGCACGGCGCGAGCCCACAGACGCTGCTGGGGTTGGCGTTGGCGCTGTTAGGCACCTTGTGTTTCTCGGCGGGCAACATGCTCTCGAGCCTGCAACAGAAGGCCGGCCTCAAGCCGTTGACCACCAATGCCTGGGGCATGGCCTATGGCGCGGCGATGCTGGCGGTGTGGTGCGTGTTCAAGGGCATTCCGTTCGACATGGAGTGGAACACGCGCTACATCGGCTCGTTGTTGTATCTGGTGATCCCGGGGTCGGTGATCGGCTTTACCGCCTATCTGACACTGGTTGGGCGCATGGGCCCGGAGCGAGCGGCGTATTGCACGGTGCTGTTTCCGGTGGTGGCGTTGAATGTCTCGGCGTTTGCCGAGGGCTACCAGTGGACAGTGCCGGCATGGGTGGGGCTGGTGCTGGTGATGCTGGGGAACGTGCTGGTGTTTCGTAAGCCACGGCCGGTGGCGACGAATGTTGCGCTGGGTGCCCGCTGAGGCAGAACGTCTGGCGATAATCCCGTGGCGAGGGAGCTTGCTCCCGCTGGGTTGCGAAGCAACCCCAAGGTCTACCTGCCACCGCAATGCGTCAGATAAACCGGCAGGGGGCTGCTGCGCAGCCCAACGGGGATAAATCCCCTCGCCACAGCAAGCTCCCTCGCCACGGGTGTGTTCTCCCAGGGCTTTTGCGGAGGATTTATTTCCAGACTTGCGGGTTGACCAGGTTCTGCGGTCGCTCGCCCAACAAGGCACTGCGCAAGTTATCCACAGCCAGATTGGCCATGGCCTCACGGGTTTCGTGAGTCGCCGAGCCAATGTGGGGCAGGGTCACGGCGTTCTTCAGTTGGAACAGCGGCGATTCGGCCAATGGCTCTTTCTCGTAGACATCCAGCCCGGCACCGCGGATGCGGTTGTTCTGCAACGCTTCGATCAGCGCGGGTTCGTCTACCACAGGGCCACGGGAAATGTTGACCAGGATGGCACTCGGCTTCATCAGGCCCAGCTCACGCTGACCGATCAGGTGGCGGGTCTTCTCGCTCAACGGTACGACGAGGCAGACGAAGTCGGCTTCGGCCAGCAATTGGTCCAATTCGCGAAATTGTGCGCCCAACTGGTTTTCCAGCTCGGTCTTGCGACTGTTGCCGCTGTAGATAATCGACATGTTGAACCCCAGCCGGCCACGCCGGGCAATGGCTGCGCCGATGTTGCCCATGCCGACGATGCCCAGGGTCTTGCCATGCACATCGCTGCCGAACAACTGCGGGCCGACCGTCGCTTGCCATTGCCCGGCCTTGGTCCAGGCGTCCAGTTCGGCCACGCGCCGGGCGCTGCTCATCAGCAGGGCGAAGGCCAGGTCGGCGGTGCTTTCGGTGAGCACGTCGGGGGTGTTGGTGAGCATGATCCCGCGTTCATTGAAGTAGGCCAGGTCATAGTTGTCGTAGCCCACAGACACGCTGGAGACCACTTGCAGGTTCGTGGCGCTCTGCAGTTGCTCGCGGCCGAGCTTGCGACCGACGCCGATCAGCCCGTGGACGTGAGGCAAGGCTTCGTTGAACTGCGCGTTGATGTCGCCGTTCGACGGGTTGGGGACGATCACGTCGAAGTCCTGGCGCAGACGTTCGATCATGGGGGGCGTGATACGGCTGAAGGCGAGTACGGTTTTTTTCATCGTGCAAGGCTCATCTGCAGGGAATACCAAGCACGCTAACATTCCTGGCGCGGGTTAGGCGAGAGGGGTGAGGTGTAATCGCAGCGCCGCCAGTCTTCTGTGGGAGCGAGCTTGCTCGCGATAACGGTCTGCCAATCCATTGCGCGTGACTGGACCGGCGCCATCGCGAGCAAGCTCGCTCCCACAGGGGGATCTTTACAAGCTCAGGCGGCCCGCAGGGAAATGAAGGCGTAGGTGACCGGTGCTTCAGTGACCACCCGCGCGCCGCTGGCCGAGACCTGGTTGGCCACGTCCTCGCCGGACAGGTGGAACTGCCATTCGCCAGCCGCTTGGTCCAACGGCTGCGAGCGGGCTTGGTCGATAGTGGCGGCAAACGCAGCCATGTTCGGCAGGTAGGCCGTGAACCCATCGCCCTTCAACGCCGTCGTGTGGATGCCCAGGGACATGCAGATGCGTTCCTTGATCGCGATTTCCTCACGATCGGCATGGCGTGAACGCTCGATCAAGCGGGCCAGTTCCTGGTCCACCAATTCACCGCCCAGTATCAACTGCGGCCCCGTTTCCCACGATTCCGGTGGGCAATCCTTGGCGGCGGTATCGAGCGGGATGTGTGGATTGATTTCCATGGGATAAATGCGGCACACCAAGGGTCTGCGCTCATAGATGCGGCACAGGTTTTCGTCGTCCAGATTATGGCAACGACCCACGTTATAAGCGGCGAACGTGATCGCCACCCGTGCGTCGCTCGTGCCGCTACGGACCACCGCCGAACGTCGTTCGGCATGTTCACGTTGCGCCGCCGGAAGACCGAGGCCATTGGGCAGAAAGGCCTCGACCAGGACAATTACCTGGCCGCCGTCATTGGCCCACATCCTGGCTTCGTCGAGGGTCAGAGGAACGTGATGGCCGCTACAGCATTTACCGCACCCTACACAGGAAAACGTTGTGTTCATTGATCGACCGAAGGCAATAGGCTGAAAGCCGCGCCGGAAAAGCGCCGCGATAAGCCCTGCCAAGCAAGTTATGCGCCATTTATCGGGGGGCATCGGTCGAGCGGATCGAGTCCCATTCGGTGACGAAGGCGGTCCTGGTTTTCTTGCGGTAGAGACACAACTCGGTGCCGGTTGCGCCTTTCATGTGTTTCTGTGGGTATTGGCCTTGCAGCAACAGCGCGGTGTAGCCCACCCGGTCGTCGAATTGCGCGGCGGTGCCGACGGGTTCGGGGTCTTTAAGGCCGCTGGCCTTCAGGCAACTGGCGAGCACTTTTTTGTCGTAGGCGGCCCAGGCGTCGGGGCTGGAAGCCTGGGCCTGAAAGGCCATGGCGGCAGTGAGGCCGAGGAGCATCAGCGTAGGGGTTTTCATCAACAATGTCCTTGTTCGAGGGAACCAGGACAGGAGTATGCCTGAGGTCGGAGCAGTGTTCAGAGGCTGCGAGGATCGCAGCCTCCTGGCGTTCGGCCTGACTTGCCGCGGATGGGTGTCAGCGTCCTTGTTCGGCGACGGCCTTGGCCGCGGTGATCAGGCACTTGGTCAATTCGGGCGACGAGAATTTGGTGAGCACCCCGTTCGCGCCGGCCAGTCGCGCTTTCTCACTGTTCATGGCGCTGTCGAGCGACGTGTGCAACAACACGTAGAGGTGCGCGAAGTCCGGCGTTTCGCGCAGGGTCCGGGTGAGGGCGTAGCCGTCCATTTCCGACATTTCGATATCGGAAACGATCAGGTTGATCTCCTGTGCAGTGCCCTGCAGTTCCAGCAGACAGTCGATGGCTTCCTTGGCGCTGCGGGCTGTGTGGCATTGCAGGCCCAGGTTGCGCAGGGTGTGCACCGATTGCTGCAATGCCACCTGGCTGTCATCGACCACCAGGATCCGGGCGTTGCCCAGGACCTCGGCGTCTTCCATGCTCAGTTCGGTCGGCGCGGTTTCGATCTGCGCCGGTGCGATGCCGTGGATGACCTTTTCGATGTCCAGCACTTGCACCAGCGTGCCGTCCACCGAGGTCACGCCGGTGATGAACGCCCGCACGCCGCCGGAACCGTAGGGCGGCGGTTTGATGTCGGTGGTCAGGCAATGCACGATCTTGCTCACCGCCTGTACATGCAGGCCCTGTTTGGAGCGGCTCACGTCGGTGACGATCAGGCACCCGCCGTCCGGATCTTCCAGCGGCCGCTCGCCAATGGCGCGGCTCAGGTCGATCACCGACAATGACGTCCCACGCAGGGTGGCGATGCCTTTGACGTGCGGATGGGACTCCGGCAGTTTGGTCAACGGTGGGCAGGGAATGATTTCACTGACCTTGAGCAGGTTGATCGCCATCAGCTTGCCGCTGCGCAAGGTAAACAGCAGAAGCGAAAGTGAATCTGCGCGGGCTTTGTTGGAAGACATAAAAACCTTCTGTGGAAAAAGGTGGGGCGAGCCTGAAGATCGCCAAAACAGCTTTTGATATTGGGTTATCGACTTGTCGAGGGCAGGCTTTAGGACGAAAGCTGTCGACAACGGGGATCGTTGTAACAAGATCCCTGTGGTGGGGAGATTTTGTGGCGAAGGAGCTTGCTCCCGCTCGAGCGCAGCGGTCGCCAATCAACATCGCGCCGCAGCTGATAGGGAGTGCTTCGCACTCCAGCGGGAGCAAGCTCCCTCGCCACGGGAAAGCGCACGGCCGATCACTTTAGCCCCAACCGCCGGGCCATCCGCCCCAGGTTCGCCCGATCCAGCCCCAGCTCCCGGGCGGCGCTGGCCCAGTTGTGCTGGTGCCGCTCCAGGCAGGCGGCGATCAACTTGCGTTGGAATTCATCCACCGCTTCGCGCATGTCTCCCGTCACGCCTACCAGGGCCGGTGCCGGGCCGGTGGACGATGGGGCAGGGTTATCCACAGGGGCTTGGGGCAAATCCAGGTCCTGGGCGCTGAGGCTGAGGATTTTCGGGCGCGTCGGGCAGCGGCCCAAAGCCTTCAGGGCACTGCGGCCAATCAGGTGTTCCAGTTCGCGTACGTTACCCGGCCAGTCGTAGGCCAACAGTGCGGCCTGGGCGTCGTTGGTCAGGCGCAGGCTGCCCAGGCCCATGCGTGAACGATTCTGTTCCAGGAAAAAGCCGCTGAGCAGCAGTACGTCCCGTCCGCGCTCACGCAGCGCCGGTACCTGCAATGGATACACACTCAAGCGATGATAGAAGTCGGCCCGATAACGGCCGTTGCGCACTTCTTCGGCGAGGTCGCGGTTGGTGGCCGCGATCAGGCGCACATCGACCCGGTGCTCCTTGTCCGAACCCAGGCGCTGCAGTTGGCCGCTTTGCAACACCCGCAGCAACTTGGCCTGGACCGTCAGGGACAACTCACCCACCTCATCGAGGAACAAAGTGCCGCCGTCGGCCAGTTCGAATTTGCCGCGCCGGTCGTTCGTCGCCCCGGTGAAGGCGCCCCGTACGTGGCCGAAGAGTTCACTTTCCACCAGCGTATCCGGCAGGGCGGCGCAGTTGAGGCTGATGAGCGGCTGCCCGGCGCGTTTCGACGCGGCATGGATGGCCTGGGCGACCAGTTCCTTGCCCACGCCGGTTTCGCCCGTGATCAATACGGTCAGGTCGCTGCCGCCCACCAGCGCGATCTCTTCCACCAGGCGCTTGTGGGCCTTGCTCTGGCCGACCATGTCGCGATGTTGCTGGCCGCTGGCCTGGCGATAGACCTCGGCGCGGCGGTGCTCATCCTCGGCCTTCAAGGCCAGGCGCTCGATGCGTTCGGCGGCGCTGACCGTGGCGGCGGCGAGGCTGGCGAAGGCTTGCAGGGCGCTCAGGTCGATGGGTTCGAAGCGTTCCGGGTCCAGCGAATCCAGGGTGAGCAGGCCCCAGGGGCGCTCGTCGACGAACAGCGGACAACCCATGCAGTCATGGACCTCCAAGTGCTCGGCCAGCCCCTCGACCAGCCCGTCGTACGGATCGGGCAGGCCGCTGTCGGCGGCGAAGCGGGTGGGCTGCGGGTTCGCCAGCAGCGCTTCGAAGCGTGGGTGTTCGCTGACCCGGAAGCGTCGGCCCAGTGTATCGGTGCTCAACCCGTCCACCGCCAGGGGCACGAGGCAGTCTCCGTCCAGGCGTAGCAGCGCGGCTGCGTCACAGGGCAGCAGCGCGCGCAGGGCGCCCAGCAAGCGGCGATAGCGCTCGCCTTCAGGCAGTTCGCGGGACAGGTCCGCCACCAGGGGCAGCAAGGCTGTAAGTAGAGAGGTTGCAGTCATAAAGACTCCATGTAGTCGGAAAGACTATAAAAGGTTCCGTGTCTTTATGACTGCTTTTTATTTAACCTATTGAAAAATAACGAAATAAATAATGGCACGGAAACTGATGGTAAGGCTGTAGTTGTTATTCAGTCCTTGCATGGAGTCACCTTATGCTCAGCCAAGCAGAACGCGCCATCATTCGCTCTACCGTGCCATTGCTTGAAAGCGGTGGTGAAGCGCTGATCACTCACTTCTATCGCATGATGCTGTCCGAATACCCGCAAGTGCGCCCCCTGTTCAACCAGGCTCACCAGGCCAGTGGCGATCAACCCCGTGCGCTGGCCAACGGCGTGTTGATGTATGCGCGGCACATTGACCAGCTCGACCAGTTGGGCGACCTGGTGGCGAAAATCGTCAACAAGCACGTGGCCTTGCAGATCCTGCCGGAACATTACCCGATTGTCGGTGCGTGCCTGCTGCGAGCCATTGCCGAGGTGTTGGGCGCAGAGATTGCCACGCCCGAGGTGATTGCGGCGTGGGGCGCTGCCTATAACCAATTGGCCGATATCCTGATCGGTGCCGAAGCCGGCATGTATGACAAGAAGGCCGAGGCACCGGGCGGCTGGCGTGGCGAGCGTGAGTTCATCCTGGCGGCCAAGGTCCAGGAAAGCTCGGAGATCACCTCGTTCTACTTCGAACCGACGGACAAGGGCCCGATCCTGGTGGCCGAGCCGGGCCAGTACATCGGCATGAAGCTCATCCTCGATGGCGAGGAAGTGCGCCGTAACTATTCGCTGTCGGCCCTGGCGGACAATGGTCAGTATCGGATCAGCGTCAAGCGCGAGCCGGGCGGGCGGGTGTCGAACCATCTGCATCATCATTTCGACGTCGGCAATCGAATCCAGTTGTTCCCGCCGTCCGGGGATTTCTACCTGACCGCCAGCGACAAGCCGCTGGTGCTGATCAGCGGCGGCGTCGGCATCACGCCGACCCTGGCCATGTTGCAGGCGGCGCTGCAAACCGAGCGGCCGGTGCATTTCATCCACTGTGCACGCAACGGCCGCGCCCATGCCTTCCGCGACTGGATCAACGACTTGGCCAAGCGGCATCCGCAACTCAAGCGCTTCTACTGCTACGACGAAGACGACGGCTTGAGCCCGGCGGCGGATAAGGTGGGGCTGCTGAGCCAGGAGCAATTGGCGCAATGGCTGCCGGAGCAGCGTGACCTGGACGCCTATTTCCTTGGGCCGAAGGGTTTCATGGGGGCCGTCAAACGCCACCTCAAGGCCCTGGGTGTACCGGACCGGCAGAGCCGCTACGAATTCTTCGGTCCGGCAGCGGCGCTGGAGTAAGGTCGCGGCAAAACCGGGCGACCGGGTCGCCTTCATCGCGATCAGGCTCGCTCCCTGGATCTGTGCGGGTGACAAAATCCGCGTCCGCCACAGATCCCTTGTGGGAGCGGGCTTGCTCGCGAAGACGGCGGCACATCCGACATTGATGCAAGCTGACCCACCGCTTTCGCGAGCAAGCCCGCTCCCACAAGGGGGCAGCGCTGACCATCAGACCAGGGCAAACTCCCTGTGGGAGGGCGATAGCGGCGGCAGGTTCCATCCTTGTCCAACTGCCAGAATTAATCCCCGCTTAACCTTCTTGCGGTCTATTCCCCTCCAATGTCGACGCCCGCTGCTCGTTCACTGTCATGGTCAGCGTGTAGACTTCGCTACATCCGATCGCGCACCGGGTGTCGCGAGGCTGCGCGTCGATCCATGCAGACAAAGGGAAACGCAATGAGTGAGGAAATGATGCGGTTAGGCCGTGAGCGGCGCTATCTGGTGCTGCTGGGGCTGATCTGCCTGGCGCTGATCGGCGGTGCGCTGTACATGCAGGTGGCCCTCGGCGAGGCGCCGTGCCCGCTGTGTATCTTGCAACGCTATGCGTTGTTGCTGATCGCGATCTTCGCCTTCATCGGCGCCGCCATGCGCACCCGCCGCAGCCTGACGATCTTCGAAGGCCTGGTGGTGCTCTGTGCCCTGGCCGGTGCCGGTGTGGCAGGGCATCACGTCTATACCCAGTTCTTCCCCGCGGTCAGTTGCGGTATCGACGTATTGCAACCGATTGTCGATGACCTGCCGCTGGCGAAGATCTTCCCGCTGGGTTTCCAGGTCGATGGCTTTTGCTCTACCCCCTACCCACCGATCCTGGGCCTGTCCCTGGCGCAATGGGCGCTGGTGGCCTTCGTGTTGACGGTGGTGCTGGTGCCGTTGCTGGTGTCGCGTAACCGCAAGCCGCTTGGCTGAAACGCTTCGATGAAACGCCCCGGTTCTCTCCTGGAGAGCCGGGGCGTTTTACGTTTCATGCTCAAGCCGGGGCGTCCTTGATCCGAGGCAGGAATGACCTGCGGCAATGTGCGACACGTTGTCACATATCTTGCGACGCTCAGCCTTTGCGAGGGGGATAAAACACGCTTTCCTGTAACAAAAAAATGTCTGGTTTCGCAACGGGCGCATCGCCTGCAGCAGGCATTTTTAACAGCGGCGCGTCAGGCGCCCTAGGCCCCGAAAACTGGGCGCTTGCCGGGCAAAAAACCTCTTGAAGAGCCTCTCGAGCTGTCTAAATCGGGCGTAGTAGACCTACGTTTTTTGGGGTTCTTGTTGAGAATTAATTTCGATAACATGCTGGCCCGTTGCAATATCGGCAAGAGATTGTTGCCGGATCGGATAAAAATTATTTCGGGATGAGACATGGTCTACAGCGCGTCACCTCACTACAATCGCCCGCACCGATTTTCCGACCCGGCTCAGACTTGAGCATGAGAGTGGTCGAAGGGCGCCAGCGCCCCATGCGACCCCAGGTGTCGGTGCCTCCAACTACCCGCACCAAATGGAATTGGGCTTGAGCTAGGCCTTTTGACCAACGAATAAGAACTCACTGCTGGCCCAGGATGTGTCGAACAGCCGCTGACGTTCGATGGGCAGCCCTTATTCAATCCAAGAAATGCCAACCCTTGGCAGGGTGAAGTGTTGGCGATCAAAACCCAACTGCATTGCGCAAGCTGCTTTAGAGGTCGTGAGATGAGTAAAAACAGGTACCCCCGATTACTAGGCTTGTTGCCGCTGCTCGGCACGTTGCTGCTGGGAGGCTGCAACATGACCTTGCTCGATCCCAAGGGCCAGGTCGGCCTGGATGAACGAAACCTGATCATCACCGCCACACTGCTGATGTTGCTGGTCGTCGTGCCGGTCATCGTCATGACCTTCCTGTTCGCCTGGAAGTACCGCGCAACCAACACCAAGGCCACGTACACGCCGAAATGGTCCCATTCGACCAAGATCGAAGTGGCGGTGTGGACGATTCCAGTGCTGATCATCATTGCCCTGGGTTACATCACCTACAAGTCGACCCACGCCCTGGATCCGTACCGTCCGCTGGATTCGGACGTCAAGCCGATCACCATTGAAGTGGTTTCGATGGACTGGAAATGGCTGTTCATCTATCCGGAACAAGGCATCGCCACCGTCAACAAGATCGTGTTCCCGGCCCACACGCCGATCAACTTCAAGGTCACCTCCGACACCGTGATGAACTCGTTCTTCATCCCGGGCCTGGGCGGCCAGATCTACGCGATGGCGGGCATGCAGACCAAGCTGCACCTGATCGCGAACCAGAACGCCGAACTCGACGGTATCTCCGCCAACTACAGCGGCGCGGGTTTCACCGGCATGAAGTTCAAAGCAATCGCCACGACCCAGGAAGATTTCGACGCTTGGGTCAACGATGTGAAGAAGGCACCTAAACAGCTTGAAAAAGCTGAATACGAAGCCCTTTCCAAACCGAGCCAGAACAACCCAGTCGAGCTCTACTCGTCGGTTACGCCGAACCTGTTCCAGACCATCATCGACAAATATGAAGGGATGAATCCAGGCAAGCCGATGCACCACGAGAAGAACGAGAAGGAAGTGGCTCACAACATGGAAGGGATGGACATGAGCTCGCATTCAGCTGCCGGGGCAGAGGAGTAAACGATGTTTGGTAAATTAAGTTGGGAAGCGATCCCGTTCCACGAGCCGATTGTCATGGTGACCCTCGCCATCATCGCGCTCGGTGGTCTGGCATTGTTTGCAGGCATCACTTATTTCAAGAAGTGGACCTACCTGTGGACCGAGTGGCTGACCTCGGTCGACCACAAGAAAATCGGCGTGATGTACATCATCGTCGCCATGGTCATGCTGCTGCGCGGTTTTGCCGACGCCATCATGATGCGTACCCAACTGGCCATGGCCACCGAGGGTTCGCCTGGCTACCTGCCGCCTGAACACTATGACCAGATCTTCACCGCCCACGGTGTGATCATGATCATCTTCATGGCGATGCCATTCTTCACCGGCCTGATGAACCTTGCGGTGCCGCTGCAGATCGGCGCCCGTGACGTTGCCTTCCCGTTCCTGAACTCCTTGAGCTTCTGGCTGCTGGTGTCCGGCGTGGTGCTGATCAACCTGTCCCTGGGCGTTGGCGAATTCGCCAAGACCGGCTGGGTGGCCTATCCGCCGCTGTCGGGCTTGCAATACAGTCCGGGCGTGGGGATGGATTACTACATCTGGGCGCTACAGCTATCCGGGTTGGGGACAACGCTGACGGGGGTCAACTTCCTCGCCACCGTGGTGAAAATGCGTACCCCTGGCATGAAGCTGATGGACATGCCGATCTTCACCTGGACCTGCACCTGGGCCAACGTCCTGATCGTCGCTTCCTTCCCGATCCTGACCGCTACCCTGGCTTTGCTGACGCTTGACCGCTACATGGATTTCCACATTTTCACCAATGAACTGGGTGGAAATCCGATGATGTACGTCAACCTGTTCTGGGCCTGGGGTCACCCCGAGGTGTACATCCTGATCCTGCCGGCGTTCGGGATTTTCTCCGAAGTCATCTCGACCTTCTCGGGCAAGAAACTGTTCGGCCACCACTCGATGATCTACGCTTCCGGCGCGATCTCGGTACTGGGCTTCATGGTCTGGCTGCACCACTTCTTCACCATGGGTTCGGGTGCCAGCGTCAACGCCTTCTTCGGCCTGGCGACCATGCTGATTTCGATCCCGACGGGGGTGAAGCTGTTCAACTGGTTGTTCACCATCTACCAGGGCCGTCTGCGCTTCACCAGCCACGTGATGTGGACCCTGGGCTTCATGGTGACCTTCGCCATCGGCGGCATGACCGGCGTACTGCTGGCCATCCCGGGTGCTGACTTCGTGTTGCACAACAGCCTGTTCGTGATCGCGCACTTCCACAACGTGATCATCGGCGGCGCCGTGTTCGGCTACATCGCCGGCTTTGCCTTCTACTTCCCGAAAGCGTTCGGCTTCAAGCTGCACGAAGGCTGGGGCAAGGCAGCGTTCTGGTTCTGGATCACCGGCTTCTTCGTCGCGTTCATGCCGCTCTACGTACTGGGCTTCATGGGCATGACCCGTCGCCTGAACACCACCACCAACCCTGAGTGGGTGCCATACCTGTACGTCGCCATGTTCGGTGCGGTGATGATCGCTGTCGGCATCGCCTGCCAGTTGATCCAGTTGTATGTCAGCGTGCGCGACCGCAACAAGCCAGAGAACATGTGCGAACACGGCGACCCGTGGAATGCCCATACCCTGGAGTGGTCGACCTCTTCGCCACCGCCGTTCTACAACTTTGCCGTGCTGCCGAAAGCGGACGTGATCGACCCGTTCACCGAAGCCAAGGAAAACGGTACCGCGTATCCGGTCCCGGCCAAGTACGAGCCGATCCACATGCCCAACAACACCGCCACCGGTGTGGTCATGGGTGCGCTGCTGACCGTGTTCGGCTTCGCGATGATCTGGCACATCTGGTGGCTGGCCATCGCCAGCCTGGTCGGCACCGTGGTGTATTTCGTGATCCATGCTGCCCGTGACGATCAGGGCTACATGGTGCCGGTGGATGTCATCGAGCGCATCGAAGCCGAGCAGCACAAGCGCCTGGTAGCGGCCGGGAAAGTCCCCGCCTCCGCCACCCGTGTTGAAACCTCGTTGGAACAGGCTTAAACCATGTCGAACTTAGTGACCACTGTTGGACACGCCCATGGTCATGACCATGGGCACGATGACCATCACCACGACTCGGGCGAGATGACCGTATTCGGTTTCTGGCTCTACCTGATGACCGACTGCATTCTGTTTGCGTCGATCTTCGCGGCCTACGCGGTGCTGGTTAACAACGTCGCCGGTGGCCCGTCGGGCCACGACATCTTCGAACTGCCTTATGTACTGGGCGAAACCGCGCTGCTGCTGTTCAGTTCGATCACCTACGGCTTCGCCATGCTGGCGTTGTTCAAAGGCAAGAAAACCCAGGTACTGGGTTGGCTGGCCATGACCTTCCTGTTCGGTGCCGGCTTCATCGGCATGGAGATCAACGAGTTCCACATGTTGATCTCCGAGGGCTACGGTCCTAACCGCAGTGGCTTCCTGTCCGGGTTCTTCACCCTGGTCGGCACCCACGGTCTGCACGTGACCAGCGGCCTGATCTGGATGGCGATCATGATGTATCAGGTCCAGAAAAACGGCCTGACCGCCACCAACAAGACGCGCCTGAGCTGCCTGAGCCTGTTCTGGCACTTCCTGGACGTGGTGTGGATCTGCGTATTCACCGTTGTTTATCTGATGGGGACCCTGTAAATGGCTAATGCACATTCCCATGATGGCCATGACGCCGGCCACGGCAGCGTCAAGTCCTACGCCATCGGTTTCATCCTGTCGGTGATCCTGACCGTCATCCCGTTCGGCCTGGTGATGTACCCGTCGCTGCCCAAGAGCCTGACCCTGTGGATCATCCTGATCTTCGCCGTGGTCCAGGTATTGGTGCACCTGGTGTACTTCCTGCACCTGGACCGCTCCGCCGCCCAACGTAACAACGTGGTCGCGTTTGTCTTTGCCGCGATCGTGATTGTCCTGCTGGTTGGCCTGTCGTTGTGGATCATGTTCAGCATCCACACCAACATGATGGCGCACTGAGGAAAGTCCGGATGTCCCTGAAGCACTTTATCCAAATCACCAAGCCGGGGATCATTTTCGGTAACGTGCTTTCTGTGGCAGGCGGGTTTTTCCTGGCCTCGAAAGGGCATGTCGATCTGGCCATCTTCCTGGCGGCGATGATCGGCACTTCCCTGGTGGTGGCGTCCGGTTGCGTGTTCAACAACTGCATCGACCGCGACATCGACATCAAGATGGAACGCACCAAGAATCGGGCGCTGGTCCAGGGCCTGATTCCGGTGCAACTGGCCCTGGCATTCGCCACGGTGCTGGGCGTGGCCGGGGTGGCGCTGCTGTACTGGGTGGCCAATCCGTTGGCGGCGTTGTTCGCGGTGATCGGTTTTGTCATCTACGTCGGCCTCTACAGCCTGTACCTCAAGCGCAAGTCGGTCCACGGCACGCTGGTGGGCAGCCTGTCGGGGGCGATGCCGCCGGTGATCGGCTATGTGGCGGTGAGCAACAGCTTCGACATGGCGGCGCTGACGCTGCTGGTGATGTTCAGCCTGTGGCAGATGCCGCACTCCTACGCCATTGCGATCTTCCGCTTCAACGACTACCTGGCGGCCTCGATTCCGGTGTTGCCGGTCAAGCGCGGTATTCTGGTAGCCAAGAAGCACATCCTGCTCTACATCCTGGCCTTCCTGGTGGCGACCTTGATGCTGACCTTCAGCGGCTACGCCGGCATGAGCTACCTCGCCGTCGCCGCCGCCATGGGCATGTACTGGCTGTACATGGCCTGGACCGGCTACAAGGCGGTGGATGACACGGTCTGGGCACGCAAGCTGTTCGTGTTCTCGATCTTCACCATCACCGCCCTGAGCGTCATGATGTCCCTGGACTTCAAAGTGCCGAGTGAGCTGCTGCTGACGTACGCGCCTTAAGCTTCAGACGCTGCATGAAAAAGCCCCGCCTTCGAAAGAAGCGCGGGGCTTTTTGTCTATAAAGGGGCGTGGATTGGCTGTCATTCGTCGCAATAGATTAGGGTTTGTTGAACTGTAAGCAATTTGCCTATAGTTTCTGCCATGCGTACCCTATTTTTTGAAACGACTACGTTCACCGCCACAGTTGGCGATTACCTGGCTGACGATGAATATCGCCTGCTTCAGTCCTATATGTTGCGGCATCCAGAGGTCGGTGACGTCATGCCACGTACCGGCGGCTTTCGTAAGCTGCGCTGGTTCGATGAACGTCGCGGCAAAGGGAAGCGAGGTGGGCTGCGAGTCATCTACTATTGGCTCATGAGTGATCGTCAGTTCTGGATGTTCGCGATTTATGACAAGGACGAGTTGGAAAACCTGACCACCGAGCAAGAGAAGATGCTCAAGCGCGCCATAGAAGCTGAGTTGAAAGTGCGAGGTACCTTATGAAAAAACGTGATCTGTTTGCCGAGATGATACAAGGCGTCGAGGAGATGGCCGCTCACAGGGAGGGCAGGATCACCCTTCGCCAGCTATCGATCGAGGAGAAACCGGTTCCCGAGGTGTCGGCTCAGGAAATCGTGGCATTGCGCGACAAGCTTCGCATGTCTCAAGCCGTTTTCGCCAAGAGCATCAGGACCAGTCCTGGCACCCTTAGGAACTGGGAGCAGGAAAAATCCAAACCCAATGCCCAGGCGGCTTTGTTGATCAAACTGGTCGAGAAGTTTCCAGACATGGTCGAGCGGCTCGGCGCTGTTTGAGGCATTCATACCTCCCCCATGAAAAAGCCCCGCCTTCGAGAGAAGCGCGGGGCTTTTTCATGGGGGTTGCGGGCTGTCGATGTTCCTGTGGGAGCGAGCTTGCTCGCGATAGCGGTGGTTCAGCCTGCATGAGTGCTGAATGTGCCGGCCTCATCGCGAGCAAGCTCGCTCCCACAGTGGCCTCGGGTGAGGCTTATTGCTGGGCGATGCTGTAGCCGTCGAAGGCTTTCTGCTGTTGCAGAGCGGTGACGATGCCTTTGCGGGTGGCCGGTTGTTCGGTGCCGTCATTGTCCAGGAAGGTTTCGCTTTCCAACTCGGCTTCGTCGCCTTCGCCTATGAAGTTGAAGCCCAGGAACTCGAAGGCTTCGCGGTCGACGTTGGGCTTGGAGCGCGGTGTGCGCAGGGGCAGGGTGACGCTGATGCCGTCCTTGCTGATGACAAACACTTCGGCTTCCTTCTTGGCCCGCGAGGCCTTGCCCTTGCTGCCGCTCGGGTTGCTGATGGCCTGGTGAGTCTGGTTCAGCACTTTCAGGGCCAGGCCATAGACCAGTTCCTGGAACGACGGGTCGTCCTTGTAGCTGGAGAGGATGCGGCTGATCGGGAAGCGGCTGCTCAGGTCTTCCAGGGCCGCGAAGTCGGCGGCTTCGGCGTCCTTGAGCTGTTTGAGCTGGCCCATCAGTTCGTAGGCCTTGTCGTCGTCGAAGGCATCGTGGGCCTGGCGGATGGCGTTGCGCAGTTCGCGGATCTGGTCGCTTTCGCGGTTCGACTGGAACGCATCGAGGACCATTTCGCTGATGGTTTTGGCCTGGGGCAGATGCTGTGAAAGATTGATGGAGTTTTCGTATTCCGCTTTGGACGACAGGGTAACTACGGATTCAGCGGTGTTGGAATCGGACATTGAAATTTCACTACTTCTGTTAGCGGGATGAGGCGAGAAAGGCATTGAGCTTTTTTCCGGTCGCCTAATCTATTGGACCCGAGCGGTGTTGTCACGGTCGGACCGGCAGCAACTGACCATTTGTTGCCGGTGACGGCTTTGCGTCTTGCATCAGGTCCATCAAGCGCAACGCGTCGGCGGTCGCGGCGCCACTGGCGGTGTTGTCGAAGATGCACCAGGTCGGCGTGTCGGGATCGGCTTGCAAGGTTCGGGCGAGGCGCTCCAGCCAGGCGTCTTGGTAGGCCGAGTAGTAGATCCGTGGCGAACCGTGCAGCCGGTAGTAGCGAATGCCAGGCCAGCCAGCGGGTTGATCGCCGCCGGGCAAGGGTGACGGATCGGCGGCGACGCGGCCGATGCACGCGTCTTGCAGGATCGTCGCGGCCTGGGGTGCTAGCCAGCTCGGGTGTCGCGGCTCAAGCACCGCATGACCTTGATAACGGTCCCGCAAGGCCTTGAAGAATACTTCGGCCACGGCAGCCTCGAAGGCCAGCGACGGTGGCAACTGAATCAACAGGCAGCCAAGCTTCTCTCCCAGTTGCGAGCATTGCCCGAGGAATTCATCCACAAGCCCTTCGCAGTCGATCAGCCGCCGTTCATGAGTTATCTGCTTGGGCACCTTGACCGAGAAGCGGAAGTCCCCGGCAACGCTGCCGGCCCACTTCGCGTACGTGGCGGGGCGATGCGGGCGGTAGAACGAGCTGTTGATCTCCACGGCGGGGAACCGGCTGCTGTAGCGCTGCAAATGCGTCCCGTCGCTAGTAAAGGCCGGCCAATGCTCCCGGGGCAGCGACCAGCCGGCGCAGCCCAGGTAAAGGCGTGAGGAGGAGGGAAGTCGAGTTGGCAAGGGTGCAGGCCTGATCGCAAGGTATACCGCCTATGACCGCTGCGAACGCCTCATGTCTGCATTCTTTTTTGTGTTTGGCCCGGCGTCCCGTTCATTCGCAAATCACATTCTTGCCCGCCATCTTGGAGCGATAGAGCGCCTGGTCCGCCCGGTGCAGCAACGCCGAATGCTGTTCATCCTCCAAGCGCTGCACCACGCCAAAACTCATGGTGATCTGGAAGTCGCCCACCGGCAGCAGGTCGGACAGGCCATGGCGGATGCTTTCCGCCAGCAGGCGGGCGTCGGCCAGGGCGGTGTTGGGCAAGATCATGATGAATTCGTCACCGCCCCAGCGCACCAGCAAGTCACTGCCGCGCTCGCAGCGCTTGACGCTCTGCACCACTTGCACCAGTGCTGCGTCACCGAAGGCGTGGCCGTAGCGATCGTTGATGTCCTTGAAGTCATCGACGTCCATGGCGATCAGCGACAACGGCTCGCGGAAACGCTGTGCGCGCTCACAGGCCAGCGGTAGCGCCTGGTCCAGGCGATAACGGTTGGCGACCCGCGTCAGGGCATCGGTTTCGGCAAGCCTGCGGTTCTCGTCGAGTTGGAGTTGCAACTGATGATTGACCCGGGACAGTTCGCGGGTGCGTTCTTCGATGATGGCTTCCAAGGATTTGTTACGCCGTTCCAATTGTTCGAACAGACGCTTCTTGTCGTCGATACTGCGATGGGCGCCGATCATGCGTGCCACCGTGCCGTCCGGGTTGCGGGCGATCACGTAGCCGCGATCCTCGATCCAGATGTAGGACCCGTCGCACGTGCGGCAACGGTACTCGGCCTGGTAGCGGTGGGATCGTTGTTCCAGGTAGTCGTCGAACGACGCCATGACCCGTGGGTAATCCTCCGGGTGGATCACGTTTTCCCAGGTCAGCACGGTGTTATCCAGTGAATGAGGCAGGTAGCCAAGCATCGTGTACCAGCCGGGGTTGCGGTAGACGAAGCCGGTGTTGGCATTCCAGTCCCAGATGCCGTCGCTGACCAGTTCCAGAATGGTGTGCAGTACGCCTTCGTCCAGATCGGACAGGTCGAACCGCAGCATGTCGATGTTCGAGGCGTCTCCCATCGTCGTTTCCTCGTCGGCCCTGATATCAAAATGCTCGTCCAAGAGGAAGAGTAGCTGATGGGTGTGTGGGGAACTAGCGGCGGATGTCCAGACGGGGTTCGCTTTTGTGGCGAGGGGATAAACCCCCTCGCCACAGCATCATTGGGTTGGGAGTTGGGGTTTGCCCCATTTCTCCAGCGCAAACTCGACAAAACTGCGCAGTTTCGGCAAACGGTAGCGATCCTGCGCGTACATCAGGCTCATCGGCCGATGGGGCAATTGGTAGTCCTGCAGCAACGCCACCAAGTGCCCATCCTTCAGATCCTGGGCCACCAGGGCGTCGGGCAGCATCACCACGCCCATCCCGGCCAGGGCGGCGCGATGCAGGCCCGAGGAACTGTTGATCAGCATCGGTCCGTTCACCGGAACCTTGATCTCGCCGTCCGGCCCGTTGATGGGCCAGTGATCCTGGGCGAAGCGCCATTCGTCTGCTGCCGAATAAGCAAACGACAGGCAGTCGTGTCGTTGCAGATCCGCCGGGTGTTCCGGCGTGCCGCGCCGGGTCAGGTAAGCGGGGGAGGCGCAGATGGTCAGGGTGTAGTCCTGCAACGGACGGGCAATCAGTTTCGGGTCGGGATGGCCGAGGCGGATGGCGACGTCGAAGCCATGGTCGAGCAGGTCCAGGCGCTGGTTGGTCAGCACCACGTCGAGCTTGACCTGGGCGAAGCGCTGGCTGAATTCGGCCAGTGCCGGCGAAAGGCGTTCGGTACCAAAGGTCAGCGGTGCGGTGATGCGCAGGGTGCCGGTGGGCTCGCCTTGGGTCTGTTCGGCCAGGCGTTCGGAGTCGGCCACCAGCCCCAGTACTTCCAGGCAGCGCTGGTAGTAGGCCGAGCCGAATTCTGTCAGGCGCTGGCGCCGCGTCGTACGGTTGATCAGGCGTACGCCGAGGCGTTGCTCCAGGGCACGAAGATGATTGCCCACCATGGTGGTGGACATTTCGCACGCTTGGGCCGCCGCCGTCAGGCTCCCGGTTTCTACCACCTTCACGTAAACGGTCATCGCCTGGAACAGGTCCATTATCAAGCTCAGCTTTTAAATGATTGAAGTAAAGCAGTGTTTATCCAGCCTTTGTGGCTAACCATACTGGAAAAAACCACCCGATGGAGCTTGATGCCATGACCGCTGCCTGCCTGATGACCACCTATCAACCCCTGGCGCTGAATTTCACCCATGGCTTGGGGACGCGCCTGTGGGACCAGGACGGTCGCGAATACCTCGATGCGGTGGCGGGCGTGGCGGTGACCAATGTCGGCCATTCCCACCCGCGGCTGGTGGCCGCCATCAGCGAGCAGGCCGGCCTGCTGTTGCACACCTCCAACCTGTACAGCATCGATTGGCAGCAACGCCTGGCGCAAAAGCTCACCCAACTGTCGGGGATGGAGCGGGCGTTTTTCAATAACTCAGGCGCCGAGGCCAACGAAACCGCGCTGAAGCTGGCGCGCCTCTACGGCTGGCACAAGGGCATCGAGCAGCCCTTGGTGGTGGTCATGGACAACGCGTTCCATGGGCGCACCCTGGGCACTATGTCCGCCAGTGACGGCCCGTCCGTACGGCTGGGCTACAACCGGTTGCCGGGTGATTTCCTCAAGGTACCGTTCGGCGATCTCGCGGCGCTGGAACAGATTCAACAGGCTCATGCCGAACGCATCGTCGCGGTGCTGGTGGAGCCGATCCAGGGTGAGAGCGGTGTGCAACTCGCTCCACCGGGGTACCTCAAGGCCTTGCGGCAGTTGTGCAGTCGGCGCGCCTGGCTGTTGATGCTCGACGAGATCCAGACCGGCATCGGTCGCACCGGGCAATGGTTCGCGTTCCAGCACGAGGGCATCGTGCCGGATGTCATGACCCTGGCCAAAGGCCTGGGCAACGGCGTGCCCATCGGTGCCTGCCTGGCACAGGGCAAGGCTGCCGAGCTGTTCACCCCTGGCAGCCATGGCAGTACGTTTGGCGGCAATCCGCTGGCCTGTCGGGTCGGTTGCACAGTGTTGGACATCATCGAGGAACAAGCGCTGGTGGATAACGCCAGGCACCAGGGCGAACAATTGCTGAGCCGGCTGCGGACCGAGCTGGCGGACAACCCGAATGTCTTGGCGATTCGCGGCCAGGGCTTGATGATCGGCATCGAACTCAAGCAACCGGTCCGCGACCTGACCCTTCGCGCCGCCCGGGACCACGGCCTGTTGATCAATGTCACCCGGGGCCAGACCATCCGCCTGCTGCCGCCGCTGACGATCGATGGGCGGGAAGTGGAGATGATCGTCAGGGGCGTGAGTCGCTGTCTGGCGCAGGGATGAGGCAACCGGCCCAGACAACGGTTTTTTATGACGCAGCCGGGCGAAGCGCAACGCAGCGGGACGGAATTTTTAACGATTGCCGCGTTCCAACGCCTGCCAGAGTCGATTGCCTACGCCCTGGCACCCAGACTGAAAACCAGGAGCATTCCATGTTCACCTCGCGTCGCTTGATCGTTGTCGCTACTGCTGTGGCTTTGTTGTCCGGCTGTGCGTCGCCTAACCCCTATGACAACCAGGGCCAGGCCTCTACCGAATCGTCGGGCATGAGCAAAACCGCCAAGTACGGCGGCCTCGGTGCACTGGCGGGGGCGTTGGCCGGTGCGGCCATCGGTCACGATAACCGGGGCAAGGGTGCGTTGATCGGTGCGGCGGTGGTGGGGGCTTCCGCGGCCGGCTACGGTTACTACGCCGACCAGCAGGAAAAGAAACTGCGCGCCAGCATGGCCAATACCGGCGTTGAAGTGCAGCGCCAGGGTGACCAGATCAAACTGATCATGCCGGGCAACATCACCTTCTCCACCGATTCGGCGAACATCGCCTCCAGCTTCTACCAGCCGCTGAACAACCTGGCCAACTCCCTCAAGGAGTTCAACCAGAACCAGATCGAGATCGTCGGCTACACCGACAGCACCGGCAGCCGCCAGCACAACATGGACCTGTCCCAGCGCCGTGCCCAGAGCGTGGCGACCTACCTGACGTCCCAGGGCGTGAGCGGTGCCAACCTCTCGGCCCGTGGCGCCGGCCCGGACAACCCGGTGGCCAGCAACGCCGACGTCAATGGCCGCGCGCAAAACCGTCGTGTCGAGGTCAACCTCAAGGCTATTCCTGGCCAGCAATACCAGGAGGCGCCGCAGCAGCAGCAGCAGGGGCAGACTTACCAGCAGTACCCATAACGGTTGGGCGGTAAATGAAACGGGGGGCCATGCACACATGGCCCCTTTTTTTGGCTGGCTATCGCCAACTCTGGTCCGGGGACAGGGTTAACCCACACACAACCTGTGGCGAGGGAGCTTGCTCCCGCTGGGCTGCGAAGCAGCCCCAAGATCATTCTCCCCCGGCCTTGCTGGTACACCGCGTTACTGGTTTGGGACTGCTGCGCAGTCCAGCGGGAGCAAGCTCCCTCGCCACAAAGGTGTTCACTTGAGTGATGGGGGGGATCAATTCGCCTCTTTCACCGCACTCAAGAACGCACACGTACGTTCCTGCCGAGGGTGCTCGAAGATCTGCGCCGGGGTGCCTTGCTCATGGATCTGTCCCTTGTAGAAAAAGCACACCCGGTCGGCGAATTCCCGGGCGAAGCCCATCTGGTGGGTCACCATCAACATCGTCAGGTTGTGTTCAGCCCCCAGTTTGCGGATCACGTTCAGCACCTCGCCGCACAGCTCCGGGTCGAGCGCCGAGGTCACTTCGTCGAACAGCATCACCTTGGGGCGCATCGCCAGCGCCCGGGCAATCGCCACCCGTTGTTGCTGGCCGCCGGACAACTGCGACGGGTAATGGTCGAGCTTGTTGCCCAGCCCCACCAGTTCCAGCAGGTCGGCGGCGCGCTCCCGGGCTTCTTTCGGGTTCATGCCCAGTACCTGCACCGGCGCTTCGATCACGTTCTGCAACGCGGTCATGTGGGGGAACAGGTTGAAGCTCTGGAACACCATGCCGATCTTGCCGCGTACCCGGCGGATGTGCCGGTCGTTGGCCGGCACCAGCACGCCATTGCGGTTGGGCATGTGGGTCAGTGAGTCATCCTCGACGCGGATCTGGCCCTGGTCGATGCCTTCCAGGGTCATCAGCACCCGCAGCAGCGTGGACTTGCCCGAGCCGCTGGGGCCGATGATCGCGACCTTTTCACCGGGCGCGACATCCAGGTTCAGGTGGTCGAGCACCGTGAAACTGCCATAGCTTTTGGTCACGTCCTGGAAACTCACAATTGGCCGGGACGGTGTGGGATCTTGCATGGCCGGGGCCTCCTGCTGTGACGCCAGCGTGCTGCGCCGGGACAAATCGGTGGGCGTGGACAGAGGTAAAGTCATTAGCGTAGCTCCATGCGCGTTTCAAGGCGCCGTACCAGATAAGCCAAGGCGAGGCTCAGGGCGAGGAAAAACAGGCCGACCATCGTGATTGGCTCCAGGTAACGGAAATTCTCGGAGCCGATGTTCTTGGCCTGCTGCATGATTTCCACCACGGTGATCGCCGACAGCACCGGCGTATCCTTGAGTATCGCCACCAGGTAGTTGCCCAGGGGTGGCACGATGGGGCGCAGCGCCTGGGGCAGGATGATGTTGCGGTAGGCGTTGTAGGGCGCGATGTTCAACGCCGTCACCGCCTCCCACTGCGCCCGCGGCACCGCGTCGAGACCGCTGCGATAGACCTCGGCGATGTAGCAGGCGTAGTGCAGGCCGATGCCGAGGATGCCGACCTGCATGGCCGTCAGGCTCAAGCCGTAGTTGGGCAGCACGTAGTAGAGGAAATACACCTGGATCAGCAGCGGCGTGCTGCGGATGAACTCGATCACCGCGGTGGCCGGCCACGACAGCCAGAATTTGCGGCTGCGCCGACCAATCGCCAGGAACAGTCCCAGGACGATTGCGATCAGGAAACCGATCAGGGTAATGCCCACGGTATTGAGGGAGGCGCGCAGCAGGTCCGGCAGGATGTGTGCGGCGTAGGACCAGTCGAACAGCGTCATGACAGACCTCCACGCATCCGGCCCCGGCTCAGCCGTCGCTCGAGGTGGCGCATGCCGAAGTTGATGGCTTGGGCGAGGATGAAATACAGCACCAGCGCCAGGCTGAAGACCTCCAGGGTCTGGAACGTCGCCTGATCCAACTGGCGCGCCCGGAAGCTCAAGTCGGACAAGGTGATCAGCGACACCAGCGAGGTGTTCTTCAGCAGCTCGATCAACAGGTTGGTGCCCGGTGGAATCGCCGCCAGCAACGCCTGGGGCAGGATGATCCGCTTGAAGCGGGTGAAGGCGCTGAAATTCAACGCCGTGCAGGCTTCGTATTGGCCCTTGGCGACCGAGCTGATGGCGCCGCGCATCACTTCCGCACCGTAGGCGCCAATGTGCAGGCCCAGGCCGACGATGGCCACGGCGTAAGGACTCAGCTCAACGTTGAAGGGCGGTAGCGGCAGCACGAAGAACAGCCAGAACAATTGCACCAGCAACGAGGTGCCACGAAACACTTCGATGTAGGTGATGGAAAACCAGCGCAACGCGCGCCACGGCGACAGCCGCCCGAGTGCTGCCAGTACCGCCGCGACAATCGCCAGCAGCGAGCCAAAGAAGGTCACCTGGAGCGTGACCCAGGCCCCTTGTATCAATAACGGAAGTAATTCGCCCATGGTTCGACCCGATATCCGATGAAGCAGCGAACAGGCATCACGCCCCAAGCGTCATGCCCGCTTCGGCACGCCAGTCTTGCCGGCTACTGAGCGCAGAGCTCGGCCGCGGTCTTGCTGGTCACGTTGGATTTGTCGAAACCGAATGGCGCAACCGTCTTGAGATGCTCTTCGGAGCCCAGCCACTTTTTCAGCTCGGCATTGACCGCATCGCGCAGGTCCTTGTCTTCGGGACGGAAGGCCAGGGCGCCGTAGCCGATGTGGGATGGGTCGTCCTTGAATTCGGTCATCGCCTCGACCTTGTCGCCGCCCTTGCTGGCCAGGCCTTTCATGGTCAGTTGCGTGCCAACGGCAGCGTCCGCGCGGCCGGCGCGCACGGCTTGCAGTTGTGCGGTGGTGTCGGGGACCTGGAGGATCTGTTCGTCCTTGACCCCGGAATCGCGGGCATAAGCCAGGTTCACCGTGCCGGCCATGATTGCCAGTTTTACCTCCGGTTGCTTGGCGATGTCTTCATAGCTGTGGAGTTTTTTCGGGTTGCCCTTGGCCACGAGCAACGCGTCGGGCAACTGGTACTGCGGGTCGGTGAACAACACCTGTTTGCAGCGCGCCGGGGTGATGTACATGCCGGCGGCAATCACGTCGAAGCGACCTGCCCGCAGGCCCGGGATCAGCGAACCCCATTCGGTGAGCACGCCATTGACCTGCTTGATACCCATCCTGGCGAAAATGATCTTGGCGATCTCCGGCGACTCACCGGTGACGGTGCCGTCGGTTTCGGTGAAGGCGAACGGGGTTTCGTTGGCGTAGCCGATCCGGATGCTGCTGTTGCTTTTGACGGTATCCAGGGTCGCCGCTTGAACGCTGCCGGCCAGGCCCAGTACGGCACAGGTCAACAAGAGCCGACGCAAGGGCGCGCAGGTGCTGGGAAGAAAATTGCTCATCGATAAAATCTCCTGTTTCTTGTGGATCCGTCGTTCGACGGCTCTGTGGTAGGAGGCAGTGTTACAAGAGCAAAGCGTACAGCGGCGGATCCGGGCGTGGCCTGGAATCGGGAACGGCGCCGGTACAGGTCGATCCGGCTTTTTGTCGGGGCAATGAACCCGCCTGGATGACGACCTTGGACCGAGCATACAAAAGCCCCGGCATCGATTGCATTGCACTAGGACAATTGCTTTGCCGCAATGGCCGCGCAATGCTGTGCGCACCCCTACACACGCCGGTTGCAGCTGTCATGGATAAATGGAAGTCAGCCTTGGACCTCGCCCGCAGCGGTGAATCCAAATACAAGATTCTGGTGCAGGCCATTGCCGACGATATCGAACAGGGCAGCCTGGCCAATGACCAGCGCCTGCCGCCGCAACGGCAGGTGGCCGACGCCATGGGCATCAGCGTGCAGACCGTCACCAACGCTTATAAGGAGCTGGAGCGCCAGGGGCTGGTGCGCTGTGAGGTCGGGCGCGGCAGTTTCGTCTCGCGGCGCATGAGCGACCGGGTGGCCACTTACATTCTCGACAGCCCCGAGCGGGCGCTGGTGGATTTTTCCATCACCCGCATCCTGCACACCCGCGAGCATGACCAGGCTTGGCGGGATACCTGCGCGGCGTTGAGCACTGAAGAAGACCAGCCGTGGATTCACGCTTTTCGCCCCATCGCCGGTTTTGAATCCCATCGCGAAGCGGCGGCGCAGTGGATTGGCCGGCAAGGGTTGAAAGTCGACCGTAACGACGTGCTGATCACCAACGGCGCGGCCCACGGGATTTTCCTGGCCCTCGCGTCCTTGGCGGGGCCCGACGATGTGGTGCTCTGCGAAGGCTTGACCGACCACGGCGTGATCGGCAACTCCCAGGTGCTGGGCTTCACCCTCAAGGGCCTGGAGATGGACCGCTATGGCATCGACCCGGAACATTTCGAAGACATGTGCAGCAACGAGCGCATCACCGCGCTGGTGTGCACACCGAACCTGAACAACCCCACCACCAGCCTGATGCCCGACACCCGCCGCCGGGAAATCGCCGAGATCGCCCGGCGTTTTGGCGTGCACATTATCGAGGACGATGTGTACGGTCCGTTGCTGGACGAGCGCCGGGCACCGCCCATCAGTCATTACCTGCCGGAGCTGTCGTTCTATTGCACGAGCATGACCAAGTCGGTACTCACGGGGCTGCGCACCGGCTATCTGGTGGTGCCCAAGCGCCTGGCCTTGCGCACCGAGAGCATCCTGCGGGTCAACAGTTGGATGGCCACGCCCATGGTCTCGGAGATCGCCACCCGCTGGATTCGCGATGGCCGCGCCGAGTCGCTGCTGCAGTTGCAACGCCAACTGCTGGCCGGGCGCCAGGCGATGGTCACCGAGTACATGGGCGAGCATCTGCTGGGCCAGCATCCCCACGCCTTGAACGCCTGGATCGGCATCCCGGCCCATTGGGAGGTGGACAGCCTGGTGCGGGCGCTGCGACACAAGCACATTGCCGTGACTTCCCCCGACCCGTTCACCGTGCGCGGCACCCCCAGGCCCCGCGCGGTGCGAGTGTGCGTCGGGGCTGAGTGCAGCGATGAGGAAATGCGCCATGCCCTGGCGGGGATGCGGGACATCTTCAACCAGTATCCGCAGATCCATGATTTCTGAAATGCCGGATCTGTAAACGACACGTCCCCTTGTGGGAGCGAGCTTGCTCGCGATAGCGGTGTGTCAGCCACCAGAGATGTTGAATGTGAGGACCCAATCGCGAGCAAGCTCGCTTGTATGGTAGGACTTGAAGGGGGGAGGAGGGACAAAGCTCGATTCTGACTGTTAGCCGCAGTACAGACCGTGGGAGATTTCACCCCTCCTCCTTTCACCCAAGCGCCGATAAAGAATGCATCAGGCCTAGACCGACGATAGGAACAAGCCTGCGCCTCTGGGTGAACCCTTCAAGTGTTCAAACCTTAGCCCGGAGGATTTTCAATGGCAATGCCGGTTTCTGTCGCAAAGCCGATCGTGGGTGTTGATGTCGCCAAAGATGAGTTGGTGATTTATCACGCAGAAACAGATCGACTGGAAGCGCTCCCCAACACCAAGGCAGCGATC